>DATMPR010000437.1:0-3323 GCA_035567575.1 Bacteroidia bacterium | reverse complement strand
ATCTGGTTTTTGGATCATAAATAAAATACCAAATATCTAAACCACCTTTTCCCTCTTTATTATTCGAAATAAAATAAACAACTTCATTCCCTTTAACAGGATCAATTGAAACTGCAGGCTGTGTGTTCGTATATTTTGGATCATTTATTTTTTTATCCAACTTCTCGGGCTCGCTCCATTCTTCTCCTTTTTTCTCGGTTACAAAAATTGCACAGATCATTTTTCCCTGCCAGTTTGGTTTACATCTTGTAAAATACATCCGCTTGCCATCAGGCGTCATTGTCGCATTCCCAACATTATAACCCGAGGCGTTAAACGGACCATCCATCTCACCCGAAAATTGCCATTCGTTATTTACTTTTTTTGCGAGATACATTTTACGCACAACGGTATTATTTGTATCACCTACAACAACAAATTCTTTTTTATCCGTGCGCAAAGATGAATACATCATTGTGTTCTCATCCAAGCTAAGCGGACTCGCTTCCACATTAATTTTATTTACATCGCCTTCTAAATGCTGAATGATAATTTTTTTCTCTTTGCTCACTAAATTTTTTGCTGAATCACAAAAATCAATTTCCCTGAGCGCATTTTTTTTCATGTCGCGATCGCTGCCTTTGTATTCTTTCTTAAACAGAGTGTAACTTTCTTTTGCTTTATCATAATCACCATTCGACTTTTGCATTTCTGCAACATAAAATAAAGCTTCCGGATATTTTTTTGGATCTCCCTTATAAACTAATGCATAAGTTTTTTCAGCCGCTTCGTAATTACGAACTAGACGGTAGGCTTCAGCCAATAAACCCTGCGCATCATAATCTTTATTATTTAATTGAACGCTGCGCTCCAAAAATATTACAGCGGAATTGGGGTCCTCCTGCAAAATGGCATTAATTCCCAATTTCTTTAGATCCTTCGCGTTCATTCCCGCTAACGACAAACTATCCGTTTGCGCCTTACACACCAACGAGAAAAGAATTAAAAAAATTATGTTTCTAATAGCGGTCACAAGGAATTTGTTTTTTAACTAAGCGTGTATTTTTAGAAGTATAAATTAACGCAAACTCTATAGCACCGCGATAGTCGGTTGCTGTGTGTAATGTTGAAATATTAATATCATAACTAACACCGGCAGTGTAACTTTTATATTTTAAACCACAAGTAACAATGCCCGCGTCCGAAATACGATGCACCCCATTACGCCACATAAAACCAATAAAAACTGCATTGGTAAAAAAAGGTGTTTTGTTTAAATTGTAATCGAGATTAACGCCCGTAACCCAATCACTGGCTTTTGTAGTTCCATCCACCATCGAATATAAATTGAAGGTCAGTTTTTCGTTCAGATAATATCTAGCATCC
Organism: Bacteroidia bacterium; assembly: GCA_035567575.1. Classification (GTDB taxonomy): domain Bacteria; phylum Bacteroidota; class Bacteroidia; order B-17B0; family Aurantibacillaceae; genus JAHEYG01. The sequence goes on along the minus strand of DATMPR010000437.1, from coordinate 1,958 downwards.
AGATTAAACATATTCCTCACCGGCAATTTATTATTGTTAGCATACAAACTTTCTTTTGGCTTTGTTATATGAAACATTGCAAAATATAATCCCGCTTCAAATTTACCAATGCGTGTTGAAGCTCCGGCTCCCGCATTCAGATCGAAATAAGAAGTTTTCTGACTAATATAAGTTTCATTATTCGCTAACGAGTTATCAAATTGCCCTTTATCCCAATTCATTTGATTCGGAAAAGTATGTGCATTAAAATCTATACTTTTTAAAACAATACCGGGCTGCACGCCCAAATGTAAATTTACTCCAGCAATTTTTTTATGAAATGCTCCCGATGCATAAATTTTATTGACAATTAAATTTCCGCCGGATTTATCATTTAAAAAATAAAGTCCGACTGAAGTTTGTTGATTTTTAGGATACAAATTAGCCTCACCGCTTAACGAAACAGTCTTATATGCTTTCTGAATTTCGCGCCACTGGCTTCGGTAATTCATAGCAAAACGGTAATCGCCTAAAAAATTACCAGTATTCGCGGGATTTAAACTAAGCGGTGAAAAATAAAATTGCGAAAAGTGAATATCCTGGGCATGAACAAAACCTGTTCCTAAAAAAACAATAAGAATGTATTTTTTTACCCGTTTTAGCATTGTTACTAATGTACATATTTTTTTAGTTAATTAAAAGGAAAATATTGGTTTTGTCTATATATAAATTCTTTCGTCGAAAATTTTAATACTTCCCCCATTTCTGGGGATAAACTCTATTTGTAAATAACTTAATTTCACCTGAATTCCCCAATGAAAAAGTATTGCATATTCATAATTTTTTTCCTGCTTTCTGCAACAGCTTTTTCACAATCACTTAGAAATGTTCGCGCTTTAAGGATCGATAAAGGTCCGAAAATAGACGGTGTATTAAATGATTCCTGCTGGATTAATGCAGAGGCAGCAGACGGTTTTATACAAAATCAATTGCATCCTGGTCATCCTTCCGAACAAAAATCAGAAGTGAAAATAGTTTATGACGACATCGCCATTTACATTGGCGCGATGCTTTATGATACTTCTCCCGATAGTATTTTACACGAGTTAAGTACGCGCGACAATGAAGCAAATGCAGATCTGTTCGGGATCTTGTTTGATACTTACAATGATGACCTGAATGCATTTGGATTTTTTGTTACCGCGGCAGGAACGCAAATTGATGCGCGCTACAGCAGCGAAGGACAGGATTTTAATTGGAACGCAGTTTGGCAATCGGTAGTAAAGATCGGCGGTAAAGGATGGATCATCGAAATGAAAATACCTTATTCCGCTTTACGTTTCTCAGCGAAAGATGAACAAACATGGGGATTTAATATCATTCGTAAAATAAGAAGATACAGGGAAATGTCGTTTTGGAATAATGTTGATCCGAAAATAGATGCTTTTGTGAGGCAATTTGGAAATCTTTCAGGCTTAAAAAATTTAAAACCGCCGCCGCGTTTATCGCTTACTCCTTACGTTGCAGGATTATTTAATAATTATCCATACAATCAACCCGGCATTAATAATTCCAGTTACAGTTTTAGCGGCGGCCTCGATCTGAAATACGGTTTGTCGGAAGGATTTACATTGGACATGACTCTTGTTCCGGATTTTTCACAAGTGCAATCCGATAACAAAGTTTTAAATTTATCACCATTTGAAGTTGCGTATCAGGAACGGCGTCCTTTTTTTACAGAGGGTACCGAATTATTTAATAAAGGCGGTTTCTTTTATTCGCGGCGCGTGGGTGGAACTCCAATAGGTTATAATAATGTTTACAACGAATTAAAACCCGGCGAAGTTATTATTAAAAATCCGGGACAAACGCGTTTGTATAACGCAACAAAATTATCCGGTCGCACTCAAAAAAAATTGGGAATTGGAATTTTTAATGCTGTATCAGGAGAAACTTACGCAACTGCACAGGACAGTTTA
>DATMPR010000436.1:0-20694 GCA_035567575.1 Bacteroidia bacterium | reverse complement strand
ATATCTTCTTTATTAAGCATTTTTGTTATTTTTGTTTAAATATTATGATCAATAACAAGAAAATAGTGGTGGTTTTACCTGCTTATAATGCGGCTTTAACCTTAAAGCGTACTTACGACGAAATTCCGTTTGATATAGTTGACGATGTAGTGTTAGTTGATGATTGCAGCAAGGATAATACAGTTGAAGTAGCTAAAGAAATAGGTATAAAATACGTTATAACTCACGAAAAAAACAAAGGTTATGGAGGTAATCAAAAAACTTGTTATGATAAAGCATTAAGTTTAGGTGCTGATATTGTTGTGATGTTACATCCCGATTACCAATATACTCCAAAGCTTATACAAAGTTTAGCGTATTTACTGGCTAACGATCTATACCCTGTGGCTTTTGGTTCACGTATTTTAGGAAAAGGCGCTTTAAGAGGAGGAATGCCAATGTATAAATACATTTTTAACCGTTGTTTGACTTTGAGTCAGAATATTTTAATTGGCCAGAAATTATCAGAATATCACACCGGTTACCGTGTATTCTCGAGGGAAGTATTGGAGAAAATAAATTATCATGCCAACTCTGATGATTTTGTTTTTGATAATCAAATGATATCACAAATATTTTATGCGGGTTTTAATATTGCTGAAGTTACTTGTCCGACTAAATATTTCCCGGAAGCAAGCTCCATTAATTTTAGCAGAAGCATGAAATACGGTTTAGGTGTATTAGGTACTTCATTTAAACATTTCTTCAACAGAATTGGGTTAATGAAATCGGAAATTTATAAAATGAGAAAATAAGTTAGAGAGTTATTAAGTTAATAAGTTGAACGCATTTAAAATATTTGAAAAACTAATAACTCAATAACTAATAACCAAATAACGTACCCCATGGCAGTTTATCGTTTCAGAGTTATCATAGAGGATAATGACGATGTTTACAGAGATATCGATATTAAATCGGTACAAACTTTTGAAGAGCTTCACAATACAATTCAGGATGCTTTTAAGTTCGATAAAAAACATGCTGCTTCTTTTTTTGTGAGTGATGATTACTGGCGGAAGGGTTTGGAAATTACCTTGCGCAAAGAAGATCTGCCTCTGACACCGGAAGAGATCCGCTTGAAAGTTGAGCCGAAAAAATTAATGTCGGAAACAAAAATTGCAAAACTTATTGAAACACCGCACCAGCGTTTTGTTTATGTATTTGATGAAAACGTGCAGTGGAATTTTTTACTGGAGATGATGAAGATCACCACCGAAGATGCAAAAGCAAAATATCCGCTTATCTCAAAATCGATCGGTACTGCTCCTAAACAATACAAGCAATTAAATATCATCAAAGATGAAGATCCTGCGGATGCATTATTAGCCGCGATCATGGGTGACGGTAAGACTAAGAAAGTTGAAAAGGATGACGACGTAGAGGATGAGAGCGAAATTTATAAATCATTGAAAAACGAAGGCATTGAAGAAAGTGATCTTGCAGGTTTAGAAGGTGAAGAAGGTGAAGATGATGTTGCAGTAGAAGGTGAAGATGATATTGATGCCGACGAAGATGCCCGCGATGATTTTGGCCCGATGGAAGATCACGAAGAAGATGTTTAGTGATTATTTAGTATGTGAATACTAAAGTTAAGCTGCTTCCTTTAAATTACAATTATAAAAACAGGAGTGTGCCAAAAAGCCTTTAAGTGAGTAGGTGATCATCAAAATTTACAACATGAAAACAATTAAAACGCAAATTTTAGCAATCACTTTATTGTTGGTTGCAGTACTATTTACAGAATGTAAAAAAGGTGAAACTGGACCTGCCGGGGCAGCAGGACCACAAGGGTCTCAGGGACCAGTATTAACACTCATCAATAGTGGTAATGTTACAGGAACACTTACCGGAACGCGCAGAGACGGCACCGCATTTACTGAACCTTTCAGTTATGCTTATTATTTGCAGGGATCTTCAGGTACATTGGATAGTTTGACTTCAAGCCTTTATGTTTTTTCAATGCAGAGATCTATTAATGATATTTTCAGTAATAATTCGGCAAGCATAAATGTAAATGCCGCATCAAAAACCGCTTCAACAGGTACACTTAATTTAAGTTTTACTTTCGAGAAATCTTTAAGCAGCACTAAGCTTTTTAGTTTTTCAGGAAATACTTCTACCGCTACTGCAACTTCACTTTCTTATAATGCAACAACCGGGCTTTTTTCGGGTAACTTTAATGTTACGCTCACCGGTACTCAAAACAATACCGGAAATACTGCTACAATCATAGGTAACTTCCAGGCTAATTTAATTCAAAAAATCTACCGTAAAACTTTACAATCACAAATAAAAACAGATTAATAATTGAGCAAGTATTAAAACAAAAAAGCCTGCAACAATTGATGCGGGCTTTTTAATTTTTTACAAATGCGAATTACTTTTTGTTAACTGTTCCGGCTAATTCGGCACCGGCTTTAAATTTTACTACTTTTTTAGCGGCAATCTTAATTTCTTTTCCTGTTTGAGGATTACGGCCTGTACGTGCAGCACGTTTCGCTACAGTAAAAGAACCAAAACCTACCAAACCAATACGCTCACCTTTTTTTAAAGCTTTGTGTATTGAATCAATAGTAGCATCTAATGCACGTCCTGCATCAGCCTTAGTTAATTTTGCGCTCGACGCAATTGAATCGATTAATTCTGCTTTGTTCATGTTAAATTTTTTTAGGTTAAACAATCTATTTGCTCTATAACAAATATATAATCTCTATTGGATTTGTTGATCTCCTCCGTCGAAAACAAATTACTTTGTTCATAAATTGAGTTTTTGTTCATAAGTGAACCGCTGGAACGCCCATTTAACGTGGGTTACAGAGCTTTGAGGCCCCGCAAGTACTGATTTTAAAGGGTTACAGCAAAATGGTACTGTCGGGAAATTTGTAACCTCGCAGAAATTCTTCTGTGCTCATTTTCTTTTTTCCCTGCAGCTGCAATTCCTTTATGCTAATATATCCACCCTTGCAAGCCACTTTCAGATACGTTTTATTGTCTGTTGCTACAAAACCATTTGCATGTGTGTGTAACGAATCCTCTTTTAGAGATGAAATTATTTTCAACGACATCAAACTTCCCTGTAAATCTGTAAATTCTGTAAACGCTGCGGGGTAAGGCGACAAGCCTCTTACTAAATTATAAATTTGCTTTGGTGACTGCGACCAATTTATTTTACAAGTTTCTTTAAAAATTTTAGGCGCGTGTATAGCTTGCGTATCATCCTGGACTTTTAATTCTGCTTTTCCGCTTTCAATAGCCCTTACTGTTTCTAAAATCAAACTTGCTCCTACTTTCATTAAGTCATCATGCAGATCACCGGCAGTTGAATTTTCGGTTATGCTAACTTTTTGCTGGTATAAAATACTTCCTGTATCAATTTCGTGTTTTAATTTAAATGTAGTTACACCAGTTTCAGTTTCGCCATTTATGATCGCCCAATTAATTGGAGCTGCGCCTCTGTACTTTGGTAACAAGGATCCGTGCAAATTATAAGTTCCTAAACGCGGCATGTTCCAGACTTCGTCAGGCAACATTCTAAACGCAACAACAATTTGCAGATCCGCATTTAAACTTCTTAACTCAGCAATAAATTCAGGATCTTTTAATTTAAGAGGCCGCAATACTTTTAATCCATTCTCCACCGCAAATTTCTTTATGGCACTTTCCTGCAGTTGTTGGCCACGTCCTGCCGGTTTATCAGGTACAGTAACCACACCGACTATGTTGTAATGGTTCTTAATTAATATTTCTAAACTAGGTACCGCAAACTCCGGGGTTCCCATAAATACAATTCTCATCAGCGAATACAAATTGGTGCGAATATACGAATATTGGTTATTAGGTTATAGGGTTATTAAGTTACAGAGTTAATAACTGATAACCATTATATCACGACTAATAACCAATAACCAATAACTTTATAACGTTTCAAACATGCAGGATTCTTTAAAAAGATATATACCAATTATTGCCGGACCTTTGTTTGCCTCAATTCTTTGGCTCTTTTTTGATTTGCAGCCGGGCAATCCCAAAGTCACACTTATGGCCGGTATTGCTGTTTGGATGGCTATTTGGTGGTTCACTGAGGCGGTTCATTTAGCAGTTACTGCTTTGATCCCAATGTTCTTAATGCCAATTTTAGGTTTAGCTGATGCTAAACTGGTAGCGCAACAATATACTGATAGCATTATTTTTCTTTTCTTAGGCGGTTTTATGATCGCATTTGCGATTGAGAAATGGGATCTGCACAAACGCATTGCAGTAAAAATTTTATCAGTTGTGGGCACAAAACCAACGAGTATTTTGTTGGGCGTAATGCTAACCGCGTATTTAATTAGTAATTGGATCAGCAATACAGCAACTTGTATGATGTTATTCAGTGCCGTGCTCGCTTTAATTTTAGAAACTGAAAAATATATTGATAATGAAAAGCACCGCAACCATTTTGCAGCCGCTTTGTTATTGGGATTAGCATACTCTGCTACAATCGGTGGTTTAGCAACTCCGGTTGGAACCCCGCCCAACATGTACTTTTTTAAAGCTTATAAAGAAGCTTATCCTGCCGCAAACGATCTGAATTTTTTAAATTGGTCAGCCATTGGTTTTCCTTTATCTTTTACTTTTTTGCTAGCAACTTTTTTTGTGTTATCGAAATACTATTTTGATAAGACTTTAAAAATTAATCTCACCAAAAACTTTTTTAAGGATAATTACAAGTCATTAGGTAAGTCATCTTACGAGGAAAAATGGGTATTTGGCATTTTTGTCGCTTGCGCTCTTTTGTGGTTTACGCGTGCTGATGTTCCTTTTGGGAATTTTACTTATAAAGGCTGGGGACATTTATTTAAAGAAGTGAAGTTCATTGATGATTCTCTTGTAGCCGTTGCCGCTGCATTATTGTTATTTTTAATTCCAAGTAAAAAAAATAAACACGAGGCACTTTTAACCTGGGATGATGCTAAAAAAATACGTTACGATATTATTTTAATGTTCGGGAGCGGTTTTGCATTAGCTTATGGTTTTGAAGTATCCGGTTTAAGCGGATGGTTAGCTAACTCTTTAAAAGTTCTGCAAGGCGCTAATCCATTCATTGTTATCATAAGTATTTGCACTGTTGTTTGTGTCATTAGTGAATTTGCCTCGAATATTGCCAGCATACAATTAGCTATTCCCGTTATGATCGCATTACAAAAAAACTTAGATCTGCCACCGCTCGTTTTAATGATACCTGCTACCTTTGCCGCTTCTTTAGGTTTTATGCTGCCCGTTGCTACTGCTGCCAATACAATTGTATTCGGAACTAAGAAAATAGAGATAAAAGATATGTTCAGGGTTGGATTAATGTTAGATTTTATTGGAATTGTATTGATAAGCGTTTTTTGTTACTTACTTTTGTAAACAATGATATCCGGTAAAAACATACATAAAAAATACGGCGAGCTCGAAATTTTAAAGGGCATTAATGTTGATATCAACAAGAGTGAAATTGTTTCTGTTGTCGGTTCATCCGGAGCGGGCAAAACTACTTTACTTACTATTTTAGGAACTCTGGACAGACCAACATCAGGCGAATTATTTATTGATGATACCGATGTTTATAAACTGAACGATAAAAAACTGGCTGCCTTCCGTAACTTAAATATTGGTTTTGTTTTTCAGTTCCATCATTTATTACCGGAGTTTGATGCACTTGAAAATGTGTGCATGCCCGCTTTAATTGCTAATGTTTCAAAAAAACAAGCGGAGGTAAAAGCAAAAGAGTTATTAGATTATTTGGGATTGAAAGACCGTTTAAATCACAAACCCTCCGAATTATCGGGCGGCGAACAACAGCGTGTTGCTGTTGCAAGGGCTTTAGTGAATTCTCCTAAAATTATTTTTGCAGATGAACCATCAGGTAATTTAGATAGTAAAACAGCAAAGGAATTACATCAGCTGTTTTTTAATTTGCGTAAGGAGTTTGGTCAAACTTTCGTAATTGTTACCCATAATACTGAATTAGCTGATATGGCCGACCGAAAATTAGTAATGAAAGACGGAAACGTTATTTAAACGCCTTCACATCTCTTATCAGATCATCCATAAATTCAAAAAACTCCTGTTCCATTGCTTTTTCGTTTTTTAAAAACAATGGAATTGATTCATTTAAAAAAACACCGTGATTGATGCGGTAGGATAAATGTTTCAATACTAATTCTATCCCTTCAATTTTAGAATATTCGAAAAAAGTATTGCGTTGTATAATATAATTTAAAAACCCAATTGAAGATTCAGGGAGATACGCTTTATTCTTTTGCAATAGTGCATAAATGTTTTTTGTAAAAATCTCCAAACCAATATCCGAAAATTTATTAAAGTTCTTAGCTAAAATATGATCATAATAAATATCAACTAAAACACCGCTATATCTTTCAAAACCATTATAAAAATAACGCTTGCTTTTAATAAAAAGAGGATGTGTATCGGTAAAATAATCTATCCGGCGGTGAAGCAGTACTCCTTTTTTAATTTCAGGAGGTAATTTTTCGGCATCGGCCAGCTTAATATGGTCGGCGATGAAATTACCTACTGTAATTTGTTCGTTATTAAATGATAAGAAAGCGTGCGCTAAATAGTTCATTATATTTTGTTTTATAAATTTATAAATTACTTTTGTATTTACACTAAAAATCAATCATGAAGAAAATATTATTATTCATCCCTTTGCTTTTAATTAGTTTGGGATCTTGCAAAAAGGATCGCAGCTGTTCCTGCTCGCAAAATGGTACTGATCTCGGTACTGCTCAATATACCGGTGTAACAAGAAGTGAAGGAAAGAAACTGTGTAACAATCAACAGGCGCAATATTCACTTTCAAATCCAGGCACAACTTGTACTTTAAAATAATTCATGCGGTTTCTTTTTTTTATATCTTTTGCTGTAGTCCCGATAGCTATCGGGATGATTTCGTGCACTAAAGCCCGCAAATGCGAATGCTATGACAAAGCACTGGACACAAAAGAAGTTTTTTATATAAACGGAACTAAAAAAGATTCGAAAAACGCCTGTATTAATTTGGCAGATAGTAATGAAGTATGTACTTTATTTTAAATTAATGTTGAAACGGATTTTTATATTTATACTTTTCTCGTCCTTCGCCTACTCTTGCATTAAACCTTATGCTTGTGAATGCTCATACGTTTATACAAACCCGATTCAGAAATCACACACTTTGGTTTACGCAAACAAAAAGAATAAAAACGAAGCCTGTGCGAAACAAGGCAGAGATACAAGTGTTGTTTGTAAAGTGAAAGAGTAAATTAATTTACTTTAGAAGTTTCGTTAGCCAAATTACAGGCAGTAACAATATCCATTTTTATAGAACCAATTAAAATTTTAGCCTGTGCACGTAACGGAATATGATTTTTGTCCGCAGTTATCCAAACATTCAGATCATCTTCTCTTTTAAAAACCCGGCCTTTTTGAACGATCGGACAAAAACGCAAGCAACTAAATTTACCGATCGCCGTTTCAATAGTTTCTTTTCCAAGGTAACGTATTTTAACGGGCCATAATTCTTTATCCATAAAACTGGTTAAGGAAAAAATGTCTCCTTCTTTCGCATTTGTAAAATCCATATTACGGGCCGCATAAAATGATGAGAGCATATCTTGAATACCCACCGGTACGTCATATTTTTCACCGCCTCCAACATCAACTTTTTTAGTGTAATGATTAAAAGTATAATCCTGACTGAATTTTACGCCGCCTTCATCCACACGGCGTACAAACATCCAGGGAACCATAGCATCTTTATCAATAAATGTTTCGTAACGGTCGCGTACTTTAAAGAACCAATCGAATGTTCCTTGCGAAAAACCGTTCCCTACAATATGATATACTTTTCTGCCGGATATATCCAGTACTTCAGGTTTTACTTCCAAAACAGCTGTACCCGCATCCATAATGCCATAATGCAAACGATAGGTCAGAACTTCTCCTTCTTTAAATGCCGTATTTGGATTATCAGGTAAATCTTTTGCGACATTATTATTTAAAATTACAGATGTAAGTTCTTGTTTTTTGGAATCAGTAAAATAACCTGCTGAACAAAGAAAAAAAACTCCAGTTGCTGCTGTTAAAATAATACTTATTGTTTTAATCGGATTCATTGGTCGTTATACGTAAACAAACAATTTACGTGCCAAACTAAATTACTAATTTTTGTTAATCTTCGCAACAAGATCGCATATCTCTTCTCTACTCTTTTTCAAAGCATTAGCTTTTTGTTTATTTGTTAATACTCTACATAATCCCAAAGTTTTTTGAAAAAAGGGATAATAATACAAGACAAACTTACCTGTGAAAAAAGAAACTACTACTACTAAGGCAGGCCAGCCAATGTTTGGTGCCAAACTATAAGCGATAGTAAATTGAATGATATAAAAGATCCATGTTAAAACAGTTCCTATAACAAGATTAAACGCCGCGTGAAACTCTACCATTTTAATTTTTGCATCGCTAATTATTTGTGAGATCTTATAAGGCAAATAATTACCCAGTATTCCTCTTAAGCAAACAGGTGCAAACACAATTAATAGAATGGTTCTGAATACGAAATTAAACCAATTTACTTTTAAATTATTATTTGGGTCAATTAACCAATCACGGATCTTAAATTTATTAAGTTCTTCAAAATAAGTTTTACATTTTTCATTTAATGAATTAACAATCGGTTTATTTTCAGTATCAGCTTTATTTACTATAGCTGTAATCTGTTTTCCGATATTAAATTCATGTTCAGGATTTTTATAATTTAATTTTTGTTGTATACACCACTTTTTCACAAACATTTCTTCAAGCCATACAATTAATTTATCGTTTTCAGGGTTATTGATGTGAATGATCAGTTCTTTCATTTTAGGTTCCAGAACTTTTAAAAATACATTTTGAGTACGGGCAGGCTGTTCTTTATAATCCTTCATAAAATCGATTACCATAATAGGTTCACCGACATTAAAGAAAATATTGCTCCTGAATTTTTTGGGGTTAGTATAATTAATACCAATCGGAACAACAGCCAGATCCGGGTTATTAATTACTTCCATCCCGCTAAAAACCATTCGGGGTACACCTTTTTTTAACGGACGTAAACGGCGCTCCTGAATGCAAAGTCCTTCAGCAAAGATCATTATTTTTTTATCTTGAGAGAGTAATTTGTAAACCCGCTTATAGGTTTCATCATTTTTTTTCAGACCTTCCTTCCCGGCATCTTGTATTCTGAAGATCGGAACGATCCCCAAACTCTCAAAAAACCAGTTAGCAATTGCGGATGTAAATGCATCGCCTCTTGCCAGATAATAAAGTTTTGGCGGATAAGCAGCATACAGAAACATGATAGGATCCATAAATGTATTGGGGTGATTCATTGCCAAAATTACCGGCCCGTGTTTTGTAATGTTACCTTTGTTTTTGATTGAAACGCGTTTGTAAAACGTATCAAAACCAAAACTCATTATGAACCGTATTAAGTTCCAGATCATGGAAACAAAATTACAAACAATTATGCCAGTTTTTACCTCAGCATTGCTATTAATAAGCTAAATTTGTACCGTGAAGTCGCTTTGGTCTCTTAACCACTATTTTCTAAAATACAAATGGCTTTTATTGCTGGGTATTTTGTTTGTTTCCCTTTCAACCATTTTCGGAACTTACCAGGCGGTTATTGTCCGTAAAGGTACAAATACTGTTTTAAAATATATTGCTGAAAATAATTTTTCCGACACTTCTATTTTTATCACCTACGGACTAACAATTATTGGTTTAGCATTAACAAGCGGTTTGTTTATGTTTTTAATGCGGCAAACAATTATTGTGATGAGCCGCCATATTGAGTACGATCAAAAAAATGAGATCTATAAACATTATCAGGCACTGGATGTAACGTTTTACAAAAAATACAGCACCGGCGATCTGATGAACCGAATTACAGAAGATGTGAGCAGAGTACGGATGTACACCGGCCCTGCTGTTATGTATCTTGCCAACACGTTTGTTACTGTAATTACTGTTTTAATTTTTATGTTAAACGTGAATTGGCAATTAACCTTAATGGTTTTTATTCCGCTGCCGGCTTTATCATTTATTATTTACCGTGTTTCGGATGTGTTGAATAAAAGGAGTAATAAAGTACAGCAGGAACTATCGAACCTCACTTCGCACACGCAGGAAAGTTTTGCATCGATACGCGTTATCAAAGCTTATGCTCAGGAAAAATTTTTTACAAAAAGTTTAGACGAAAAAGGAGGCGTGTATAAAAAAGAAAATTTAAAATTAGCGAGGATAGAATCTTATTTCCAGCCTACAATGGGATTGATGATCGGATTAAGCATTTTAATTACCATTTGGTACGGTGGTTATTTAGTGATGGAGAAAAAAATTGAAGCAGGAAATATTCCGGAGTTTATTACTTATGTTTATCGCCTCACATGGCCCTTTGCAGCCTTGGGCTGGGTAACTTCATTGATACAACGTGCGGCGGCATCGCAAACAAGAATAAACGAATTCTTAAAAACGCCATCAGCAATAAAAAATAATAATTTCAATCCGACAAAAATTAAAGGCGATATTAAATTTGAAAATGTTTCCTTCACTTATCCCGAAACAGGCATCACAGCTTTAAAAAATATTTCTTTCCATGTAAAACAAGGTGAAGTGGTAGGAATTACCGGTCCGGTTGGGTCGGGTAAATCTACTTTAACCCAATTGTTAAGCCGCGTTTACGATACACAACAGGGCGAAATTTTAATTGACGATGCAAACATTAAACAACTTAATTTATTTGATCTGAGAAAAGCAACCGGTGTTGTGCCGCAGGAAGTTTTTTTATACAGCGATACCATTTCCAATAATATTTCTTTTGCATCTGAAAAAGAATTTTCAAAAAAAGAAATTGCTGAAGCTGCTAAAAATGCTGCGGTTTATGATAACATAGAATCTTTTCCGAATAAATTTGAAACAATGGTTGGCGAAAGAGGCATTACTTTATCGGGCGGACAAAAACAACGGATCTCAATTGCAAGAGCAATTATTAAAAATCCTGAGATCTTAATTTTCGACGATTGTTTGTCGGCTGTTGATACTGAAACAGAATCTTTGATCTTAACAAATTTAAGACGTCTCATGCAAAATAAAACCAGTATAATTGTTAGTCCGCGTATTTCAAGTATTCGGCATGCTGATAAGATTTTATATCTAAAAAACGGCGAAATAACTGAGAGCGGAACACATCAGGAATTGTTAAATTTAAAAGGAGAATATTATAGTTTATTCGAGCTTCAAAAAAATTAATTACTACATTTGATGCCGCATTGAACGCTACATCTCAAGATATAAAAACAGAAGTTGCCGATTACTCAAAATTTAAGGCCTTTGTTAAGCTTACCAAATATAGTTTGTCAGGCCTCGTTGTTTTTTCTGCTGTCATTACTTATTTAACTGTTGCCGAAACTATTCATTACCAACAAATTTTAGCACTTTCTATTGGGGGATTTATGGTTACAGCTGCAGCAAATGGTTTTAATATGATTATTGAAAAAGATCTCGATAAATTAATGGACCGCACCAAAAACAGACCACTTCCTATAGGTAAATTAAATGTAACCGAGTCGCTTTTATTTTGTTCGGCTTTCGGAATTGCCGGCACCATTTTATTATGGGTTTTCACGAATCCTCTTAGCGGAATTCTGGGTTTTGTTTCAATAGTTTTATACGCTTTGGTTTATACGCCGTTAAAACGAGTCACACCTTTTTCAGTTTTTGTAGGCGCATTTCCGGGAGCATTTCCAACATTAATTGGCGCCGTTGCAGCAACTGAAGGATTTGGGAACATTACTTTTTTTGCGATCTTATTATTTACCGTACAGTTTTTCTGGCAATTTCCTCATTTTTGGTCTTTGGCGTGGTTTAATCACGATGATTATCAGAAAGCGGGTTTTGAAATGCTGCCTTCTAAAGGCGGTCGGGATGACAGTTCAAAACTTCAGATCCTTATCTATTCTTTATTTTTAATTCCTATCAGTTTATTGCCTTATGCTTTTAATTTTGTGGGCTGGCTGACGGGAATCATAGTTTTAGTATGCGGTATTACTTTAGCTTTGCAAGCATATAATTTTTACCGTGTTTCAACTATAGAGAATGCAAAAAAATTATTTTTTGTTGCTATAATTTATTTACCCGTTGTTCAATTGGCACTTATGACCAAAGCATAAAAATGGAAGCAGAATTTAAATACAAACCGAGTCCAACTTTAAAAGAAGATCTATTAATTGCCAAACGTAAATCTGCGAAAGCATTGTTATGGATCGGCATCATAAGCATGATCATGTTTTGGGCAGGTTTAACAAGTGCCTACATCGTTCGGCAAAATGCGGGAAATTGGTTATTGTTTAATGTGCCGCCAATGTTTTTTATAAGTACAGCGGCAATTATTACAAGCAGTATTTCTTTTTGGTTCGTTCAGAATTCTGTAAAGAAAAATAATTTTAAAGGAATTATTTTTGGAACTTTATTGACTCTGATTCTAGCCATTGTTTTTTCTGTTTTCCAATATTTGGGATGGAATGATCTGTTTAACAAAGGCATTGTTTTGGGCGGCAAGTACAGTAATCCTTCTGGATCATTTTTTCTTCTGTTTGTTTTATCGCATTGGGCCCACTTAATAGGCGGTATTATTTCCCTCATTGTGGTGTTAATAAATTCTTTAAGAAAGAAGTACACAGCGGAAAACGCCTTAGGCATTGAACTTTGCGCTATTTACTGGCACTTTTTGAGTATTTTATGGGTATATTTATTTTTGTTTTTATATTTTATTCGTTAAAATTGCAGTGTTAATTTAATTATTGTTAAAACTATGTCTCATTCTGTAGAGTACGACCCAAAAGAAGCCTGGAACGGAGGACAATCCCCTTTCAGATTAAGTTACGGAAAAATCTTTATGTGGTTTTTCCTTATTTCTGATGCTTTAACTTTTGGTGGGTTACTGAGTGCCTATGGCTTCATCCGCCACAAATATTCAGATGTTTGGCCAAAAGCCGAAAACGTTTTTACTCACTTTCCTTTTGTTGAACATCATATTCCTTTGGCTTATGTAGGTTTAATGACCTTTATATTAATTATGTCATCGGTAACTATGGTATTAGCTGTAGAGGCTGGTCACCGTAACCATAAACGGGGTGTGCTTATTTGGATGTTCTGGACCATCATTGGTGGTTTAGCGTTCGTAGGTTCGCAAGCTTGGGAGTGGTATCACTTTATTGAAGGAACCGATGTTGGAGCTTTAAGATGGGTTTGGGATCCTGAAACCAGTCATTATGTTCAGAAAACTATATATGGAGCTAATATGACAGTAAACGAGTATGGTGCTCCTCAATTTGCTAATTTCTTCTTCTTTATAACGGGTTTCCACGGTACCCACGTATTCTCAGGTGTCGTCATAAATTTTGTCATATTCATGAACGCTTTAATGGGCACCTATGAACGTCGCGGCCATTATGAAATGGTTGAGAAAGTAGGTCTTTATTGGCACTTTGTGGATCTGGTTTGGGTATTCGTATTTACCTTCTTTTATTTATTATAACAATTAAAAAAATCATTTTATGGAATTTCACGATGATTACCCGGAATATGAGAAAATGGCCACTCATGATGAAGTTGCCGGTAAAAAATTACGCCGCACTTTATGGAACGTTTTTTGGATAATGCTGGTTATTACAATTAGCGAGCTTGTTGTAGGTTTTATAGCACCGGGAAAAGGTTGGACAGGCTCAATTTACCTTAAAGTGTTCTTTATTAGTTTCACTATCGCAAAAGCTGCTTATATCGTAATGGTTTTCATGCACTTAGGACATGAAGTGAAGTTTTTTAAATTCACCATTTTGCTGCCTTATATCACATTTATGCTATATTGTATCTTTATTTGTTTGAACGAGGGTACTTATTCAGGCAAACCTGCCAATAGAACACCAATTGACGCTCTTTTAGTGAAACAACAGGTAGATCTGAGAGCTCATAAGCATCATGGAGGGGGAGAACAAGAAAATGTCGCTGAACCTGCTGCCGAGCACCATTAACATTAAAATAAGCTCGTCAAATACAGCTAAAACCTATTAAAAATTTTTGCACATTTAAATAATTTACTATTTTAGCGGTTTAATAAATTCAAGGTAATACTCTATATATGAAACAATTCACTAAACTTACATTAATTGCTTTTGCACTTATTTGCATGGCGTCTCCTTCGTTTGCCCAAAAGGCATTAGCTAAGGCTGATTTAGCGTTCGATAACCATCAGTATTTTACTGCGGTTGAACTTTATAAATCTGCTTACACAGGAGTTAAAAAAGCCGATTTGAAAGCCAAAGTTTTATTCAGAACAGCTTTCGCGTATCAGGAAATTAATGATATGAAAAGTGCCGAAACGTATTACCAAAAAGCAATTGCAGCAAAGTATGCTGATCCGGAGGCTATCGTAAGATTAGCTGATGTATTAAAATCTCAAGGTAAATACCCTGAAGCAATTACTGAATACCAAAATTTCAAAAAATTAGCTCCTTCTGATCCACGTGGTGATAAAGGTGTTAAATCAAGCGAACTTGCTCAGCAATGGAAAGATAATCCGGGCCGTTATAAAATAGAAAACATGGCTTTGATCAACTCAAAAGAATCAGATTTCTCTCCATCTTACTCAGATAAAAAATATAACACTTTAGTATTTACTTCTACCCGTGAAGGTGTTAACCAAAAACAAGATATTACAACCGGTCAAAATCACTCTAAATTGTATGAGACCAAATTAGACAAAAACGGTAAATGGTCTACTCCATTAGTTTTAGCAGGCGCTGTTACTTCAGTGTTCAATGATGGTGCTGCTTGTATGTCAAAAAAAGGTGATTTCATGTTAATGACCCGTTGTCCAGAGGTTAAATCTAAAACTTCAGGTTGCCAGATTTTCATGGCGAAGAAACAAGGTTCAGGCTGGGCCGAGCCGGTTAAACTTCCGTTTAATTTAGATTCAGTTCAGTTTGGTCATCCTGCTTTATCTGCTGATGGTAAAACTGTTTATTTCGTATCACGTATGAAAGGTGGTTTCGGTGGCTCTGATATCTGGAGAACTTTATACGATCAAAAAGCTAATACATGGAGCGCGCCACAAAATCTTGGTCCGCAAATTAACGGTTCTGGTGATGAGATGTATCCTTACGTTTCTGACGATTCTAAAACTTTATATTTCTCTTCTAACTCACATCCTGGTATGGGAGGTTTAGATATTTTCAAAGCTGAAATTGGTGCTGATGGTAAATTCACCAAAGCTCCTGAGAATTTAAAAGTTCCTATCAATTCCGGTGCTGATGATTTCGGTATTGTATTTGAAGGTAAAAAACAACGCGGTTATTTTTCTTCTAACCGTGAAGGCGGAAAAGGAAGTGATGATATTTGGTCATTCTATTTACCACCATTAGTATTTAACTTAAAAGGTAAAGTGGTATCGAGCGGCGGAAGCAAAGGCATTGGTAAAGGTGAGCCTGTTGCTAATGCTAAAATTAAGATCCAGGGCAGCGATGGAACAATTAATGATGCCTCTACAGCCAGCGAAGGAAGTTATGCTTTTAAATTAAAAGAGAATGTTTCTTATACTGTTACAGTTGAAACAAGCAAACAAACCTCTTCTGCGACTTATAAAGATGGTTACTTAGCATCTAAAGATATGGGTGCTTTAACAACTGCAGGCGAAAAAGATTCTAAAGATTTCATGAAAGATTTCGAAGTTGTTCCGGTTGAAAAAGAGATCCGTTTCCCTGCTGTATTATATGACTTGGGCAAAGCAGATCTAAGACCTGAATCTAAAGACTCGTTAAATTTCTTATACCAAACTTTAATTGATAACCCTACTATTGTTATCCAGTTATCTGCTCACACAGATAGCCGTGGTTCTGATGCTAAGAACTTAGTTCTTTCTCAGGCCCGTGCTCAATCTTGTGTAGATTACTTAGCTAATGAAAAGAAAATTCCTTTGGCCCGTTTACAAGCTAAAGGTTTTGGAGAAACCCGTCTGTTAGTAAAAGATGCTGAGATCGCTAAAGCTAAAACGAAAGAAGAAAAAGAGGCTTTACATGCAAAAAATCGTCGTACAGTATTCGGAATTGTAAGTTGGGATTATCAGGATCCTAACGCCCCTAAAAATGCAGTTCCAACTAATAAGCCTAAAGTATCAGGCGAAGAAGACGATTCTGAATAATATTCATATCATCTAACAAAAAACCCCTGAAGCGTAATGTTCTGCTTCAGGGGTTTTTTATTTTTACATAGTGACAAAAAACTTTGTTGTATATAAATCATCGGCCGGCAGCGGCAAAACATTTACGCTCGTTAAAGCTTACTTAAAACTGGCTTTAAGTGATGATGCTCCGCGACCCTTAGCTTACAAAAAAATATTAGCTATCACCTTCACCAATAAAGCCGCTGCTGAAATGAAATTGCGGATCATTGAAGCCCTCAAACAAATTTCAGAAAACACAGACAAAGGAAAACTCTTGATTGATCTGTTATGTGTTGAAATAGGAATAAGCGCGGATGTTCTTCAAAAACGCGCTCGATTAACATTAAGCGAAGTTTTACATAACTATTCCGACTTCTCGGTAAGTACCATTGACAGCTTCACGCATAAGATCGTAAAGACCTTTGCATTCGATTTAAAATTGCCTGTAAACTTTAGCATCGAAACTAACACTGCCGAGTTTTACAAAAAAGTGGTGATGGCATTAATGTCGAAAATTGGAGAGAGTGCTGAGCTGACTGAGCTATTGATCCAATACTCCTCAAATAACGCAAGAGACAATACAGCCTGGGATCCGGAATTAAAATTACTGGAGTTCGCTGAAATTATTCAGAAAGAAAATGCGGAAGCAAATCTTTTGAAACTGAAAGATTACAGTAAAGACCAATTAAAAGAAATTCAAAAAAAATTATTTGTCTTTACATCAGGTTTTAAAAATCATCTCAAGCAAAAAGGCGAAGAAGCTTTAAAGTTAATTAAAAGCAAAAACTTAAACGACAATCATTTTAATTACACCATAACCGGACCGCAAAATGTTTTTCGGAAATGGACATATTTCGATTTTAAGGATATTGACGAATTAATCGGCGCACGTTTACGCGACACTGTAGCCAGAAACAAATGGAACAATAATAAAAATTCTGCTTCCGAAAATTCGGCTCTCGAAAGTATTACACCGCGACTTAACACAATTGCTGCAGAAACTATTCAATATATTAAAGAAAACATTCAGCGTTATAGTTTATTTAATTTACTTGAGAAAAATATTTATTCTATAATTCTTGTAAACGAACTTCAGCAAATTAGTGAAGAGTTCCGTACCGAAGAACAAATTGTTTTTATTTCTGAATTCAATTCTAAAATTTCAAAAATAGTTTCAGAAGAACCTGCTCCTTTTATTTATGAACGCTTGGGTGAGCGATATACTAATTATTTATTGGACGAATTTCAGGACACCTCTACCCTGCAGTGGTTAAATTTATTGCCTTTGGTAGATAATTCTTTAGCTAACGGAAGATTTAATTTAATTGTTGGTGATGGTAAGCAAAGTATTTACCGCTGGCGGAATGCCAATGTGCAGCAATTTAATGCGCTTCCAAAATTACAAGGTTCGGAAGATCATGAAATATTAACCGAACGCGAACAAAATTTGGAGCAAAACTTTAAAGCAGAAGTTTTAGATACTAATTACCGCAGCTTAAAAGAAGTTGTTGAATTTAATAATGATGTCTTTGATTTTTTACCGCAACATTATTTAACCGATAGCTTCAAAAATATTTATGATCAGCAAACTCAAAAATTTAAACATCCATCCGGCGGTTATGTGAGTGTACATTACGGTACACTTGAAAAAGAAAATTTAGACAATGATAATTTTGCCTTAATTAAAAAACATATTGGGAACGCTTTGACGAATGGTTATTCTTATAATGACATTTGTATTATTGTCCGCAACAACAGACAAGGAAATTTATGCGCTAATTTTTTAATGGAAGAAAATATTCCGGTTATTTCTTCTGATTCGTTATTACTTAAAAGTAATGCTGAAATTAATTGTGTAATTTCTTTTCTTACTTTTTTAAATAACCCTGCTGATTATGTTAGTGCATCGGCTGTTATAAATTATATTTCAGTTCATAAGCATGTTTCAGAAAATATTAAAGAACTAACCGCTTCCGGGAATTTGTTTGCTGTATTAAAAAAATTAAATATTGATCTGAATCCTTATTCCTTTAATCAGAAAAATGTTTTTGATGTTTGTGTGGAGATCATTACAAAATTAAGTTTAGAGAAAAAAAGTCCGCAATACATACGATTCTTTTTAGATGAGGTGAATGATTATCTGGTAAATAAAACCGGTTCAGTAAATGATTTTTTATATTGGTGGGATAAACGGCAATATCAGGCTTCATTGATTATTCCCGACGGCGTGAACGCTGTGCGTGTTATGACTGTTCACAAATCAAAAGGATTAGAATTTCCGGTTGTAATTATTCCATTTACGAATTGGGATGTTTATAAAGCAAATCCGGCTTGGGTTGATCTGAGTGAAACTGAATCGCCTTTACCTGTTGGTTTATTTAATTTAACGCAGGCGATGGCTGATGCCGGTTTAAATGATGTTTACGAATTGGAGAAAAACGAACAGCACCTTGATAACTTAAATTTATTGTACGTTGCCTTTACCCGCGCTATTGAACGTTTGCATGTTATTGCTTACAAATCAAAAACACAGAAAAAAGATACGGTGGCCGATTGGCTGAATGTTTATTTAACCAATAACGCTTCTAACAGCGATGAAGTTTATGAACTTGGTAAGTTAGAAAACAAATTGTTGCCCAACCGTAAAGAACAAGCTACAAGTTTCGATATTTCAAACTTAAGCTTTAATACCAACGCAGGTTTAATAAAAATAAAAGGCTCACATAAGTTAAAATTGCAGGATGATACTGAAACCGCCCTGGAAAAAGGAATTAAAATGCATTATATTTTATCGGAAATAAATTCTGCAAGCGA
This sequence comes from Bacteroidia bacterium, assembly GCA_035567575.1. Classification (GTDB taxonomy): domain Bacteria; phylum Bacteroidota; class Bacteroidia; order B-17B0; family Aurantibacillaceae; genus JAHEYG01. The sequence continues at coordinate 1,550 of DATMPR010000436.1, read as the reverse complement.
AATTGAATCGGTTTTAGAGAATATGTTGAAGCAGGGAATTATTTCCAGTGACGAAAAACCGGATCTTGAATTAAAAATAAAACAGATCCTCGGTAACAAACTCATCCAAAATTATTTTACAGGAAATATAAAAACAAAAAACGAAGCAGAAATAATAACCGACACCGGTGAGTTACTCCGTCCTGATAAAATTGTATTTGAAAAAGACCTCGCCATTGTTATTGATTACAAAACCGGCAAGCCGGATACTAAAAAATACGCCGCTCAAATGAGCAAATACGCCATGGCTCTGCAAAAGATGAGATATACTACTATTAAGAAAGTAATAATTTATGTTGACCACAATCAAGTTGAAGAAGTTGTTTAATTAATTTATTTTAAAATCAAAAATAAAATCCCATTCCTAATAATAAGTAAATTGAAAGGGGTTATTTGTACGTTACAATCTTCTTTTGAATGATAGTTTCTGCCCCACTTACGGTTAATTGATAACAACCGTTTATAACATTAGTTATATCTACAACAAACTTCTCGTTTCTTTTGAGATTCACATTATTTAATGTTTTAATTTTTTGACCAAAATTATCACAGATGGATATGTTTACATTTTGTAAGTCTGCTTCACTTATAATATAAACTTCATTACTCGAAGGATTAGGAAAAACATCTAATTGATAATTCTTTTTTTCGCAACTTAAGTAAATGGTTTTACCAACGTAATTTTCAGTTTTGTCGTAATCAGTTTGTTTTAACTTATAATAATATGTTTTTCCGGATTCAACGGTTTTGTCAATACAAGAATATTGTTTGGTTGTTTCGCTATTTCCGCTTCCCGGTACCATGGTAACGAAATCATAAGTGTTACCATCTTCAGATCTCAGAATAGAAAAGGATTTGCTGTTCTTTTCCGTACTTGTCTCCCATTTAATCAGTGCATTATTGTTTTCGTAAAACGCTTCGAATTTGGTTAATTCAGTTGGTAAAACAACGCAAGGGCCGGCAGTACAGCTAAGGCATGATGTCCTGTAATACATTCCTGCAACTGCAAAATTCCAACAATCTCCAGATGTTGTGATACCGAAGGTTGCAGAAGTCTGTCCGGATGTAGCCGCAGCCACACCCGTTGATACATAATTCCATACATTTTGGCTGGCAATGGGCAAAGTATAATTGTCAACAGCAGAATTCATCTTGAAAGGAACATCTGCAATTTGTTGAAGATCGGAAACAATAGCAAAGTTAGTTTCAGAATTGGTGGCGCCGCATACATTGAAACCTGAAATAGACGTCGTCATGATCGAAGAGCCTTCAATGCAACCATCGGCAATTATAAAATGCCCTGTATAGGTTTGTGAGGGATCTGTAAAAATAATGAAAAGTGTGGCACCATCAGTATCGTCAGTGAGAGTTGGAGGATTAGTAGGCAAACCGCTTATTGTATACGTTCCGTTTCCGATGATGATACTTGATACATCCGCTCTGTAATTATAAGTTCCGACATAACCCCAACATTTGTCAGGACCTTGGCCAATGAGTGTCATAGGAAAGTT
>DATMPR010000435.1:0-3323 GCA_035567575.1 Bacteroidia bacterium | reverse complement strand
ATAAAGAAATTGGTTTCGTGTTCCAAACATTTAATTTATTGCCGCGCAATTCTACTCTCGAAAATGTTGCTCTGCCTTTAGTTTATGCCGGCATGCCAAAAGCAGAACGCGAAGAACGCGCCAAAGAAGTTTTAGAACAAGTTGGTTTAGGAAATCGAATGATGCATAAACCAAATGAATTATCGGGCGGACAACGTCAGCGTGTTGCTATTGCCCGCGCCCTTGTAAATAAACCTGCCATTATTTTAGCTGATGAGCCAACCGGAAATTTAGATAGTAAAACTTCGGTCGAAATCATGGGCCTCCTCGAAGAAATTCACAAAAAGGGAAATACTATTGTTTTAGTTACCCACGAAGAAGACATTGCCTTGCACGCCCATCGCATTGTCAGATTAAAAGATGGTTTAGTGGAGAGTGATAAACCTAATAATTCCATCATCACCTATAAATCGCGGATGGAAACAATGGGTTGATACTGCATTGCTTTTCACTTTTGCTTCAATTTCAAACTGCGCAGTACAAGTTTTTTTAGTACCTTCGCCTCTGCAATGCGCATAAATCAAATTCTTATATTTTTATTGATCTGTAATTTTTCGATTGCACAACGCGTGAAGGATACATGTATGAATATCCCTTTAGCACCATTTCATTTTGCCGGACAAACTCCTATGGGCGATTTAAAACAGCGTTTTGGTGATAATCTTGATGTAGGCGCAGGTTTTTTATATAAGTTTAGAAAATCGTGGACTTTAGGTGCTGAGGGCAGTTATTTTTTTAGTAAGAATGTGAAAGAAGATGTAACCAAGCAAATGAAAAACAGCGAAGGTTTTATTGTAGATAATGAAGGGTTTCCTGCCGATTTGCGTATAACAGAACGTGGCTTTACAGCTTATCTTTTAGCAGGAAGAGTTTTTCCGAAACTGGGACACAATCCTAATTCAGGCTTGATGATAAATTTGGGTTTTGGTTATTTGCAGCATAAAATAAAATTATACGATGCCAACAAAAAAATTGCAGCTGTTAAAGGTGATCTGGCAAAAGGTTATGATCGCTTGAGTGGCGGTTTTGCGATGCAGCAATTTATTGGCTATTTATTTTTAAGTAATAACCGATTGGTAAATATGATCGCCGGTTTCGAGTTTCATGAAGCGTTTACAAAAAGCTACCGCGGGTTTAATTACGATACAGGTTTACCGGATACCAAAAGACGTACCGATTATTTGATCGGCTTTAGGATTGCCTGGGTGCTGCCGCTTTATAAACGCACGCAGGATTTCTATTATAATTAAACTATGCTTTTTTATAATTTAGGAGTTTACGCTTATACGTTCGCTATTTATTTAGCATCGGCTTTTAAGCCAAAAGCAAAGTTGTGGGTGACAGGCCGCAAAAACTGGAGACAAAAATACAGTGAACAATTAAAACAAATTTCCGGAAAAAAAATATGGGTGCACTGTGCATCCATGGGCGAATTTGAACAAGGACGGCCCCTGATGGAATTCATCAAAAAAAATCATTCCGGTTATAAAATAATTCTCACTTTCTTCTCGCCGAGCGGTTATGAGTTTTGTAAAGATTATGAGAACGCCGATGCTGTTTTTTATTTGCCGCACGATTCAAGATCAAATGCTAAATATTTTTTAGAAATAGTTGATCCCGAAAAAGTATTTTTTATTAAATATGAATTCTGGGTAAATTATTTAATTCAGCTTAAAGAAAAAGACATTGAAACATATTTAATTTCAGCGGTATTTAAAAACCATCATCCTTTTTTTAAATGGTACGGCAAAGTATTTATAAGATCATTATCAGCGTTTAAAATATTATTTGTGCAGGATAAAAATTCCTTACAGCTTTTACGATCCATCAATATTACCAATGTGGAAATATGCGGCGATACACGTTTTGACCGCGTACTTGAAATAAAAAATAAGTTTAAAGCCATTCCGGAAATTGAAAAATTCAAAGGAAATGATAAATTAATTATTGCCGGCAGCACTTGGCCGGGTGATGAAGAATTAATTTTAGAAAGTTTTAAAAAACTAAATTTACCCAATGTGAAATTGATCATTGTACCGCACAATATTGATGATGATCTGTTAGCTGATACCCTTTCCAAAATAGAAAAACACAATTTAAGTTATTCCATCTTTACTAGATCTATCGATTCCGGTTCACAAGTTTTGGTTTTAAACACAATGGGATTATTATCCAAAACCTATCATTATGCCGACGTATCTTATATTGGCGGTGGGTTTGATAGCGGTTTGCACAATTGTTTAGAAGCAGCGGTATACAGAATTCCCGTTACGTTTTACGGAAATGATTTTTCAAAATATAATGAAGCTGTTGATCTGATTAATTTAAAAGCTGCAAAGAACATAAATACAAGTAGTGAATTGATTGAAGCATGGTCGGATTATTTAACGGACGAAAAATTAAGTCTTGAAATTTCAGGAAAATTAAGATCTTATTTCGAAAACAATTCAAATATCACCGAAAAAATTCTCAAAAAAATTACATTTTAATTTCTTCATTTATACTTCTCTGCCGCAGTATAACTTCTTTGCTTCTTTACCCGCCAATTAAAAAATTTACAATCGCCAATGGAAATCAGAAGCGTCCGTATTACGAACTAAATTTAAACACCTTTTTATAGTATTGAAAATCAGTCAGTTAAATAACAAATGCCTTCTCTTCCAAATTTGATTAATTCGTATTATTTTACTTACTTGCATTGGATTTTTTAAGAACCAATTAAGTTATTTTATCGATGAATTTTAAGAAGCATATGTTTAAATCAAAATTACTCGCTTTGTGTGCAGCCTCAATGGTTATAGCAACATCATGCGGTGGTGATAAACCAAAAGAAGACGAAACGAACAATGATAAAATTGTTGACGCCGATACTGCAAAAACCGCAGTATTAAACGTTGGCGGGGAATTATTTAGTGTTCCGTCACCTATACAAACAGCTATGCTGATCCAGAAATCAGGAGTAGCTTACGATAAATCGATATTGAACATATCCAATAAAGCCAACGCTTATACAAACGATTTTTTGCGTGCTTTAAATCTTGGCATCTATGGTGCTGATCTGGGTTATGTGAGTATGTATAATCAAACACAGGATGCAATTGGTTATTTGGGAGCTGTAAAACAATTAGCTGATAAATTAGGTGTTTCCGCAGCATTCGATACCGGAACAATGACGCGTATTCAGGATAACATCGCTAATAAAGACAGTATGTTAGTATTGGTTAGTATTGCATACCGCGCAAGTGACGCATATCTTAAAACAAACAAACGTACAGAAGTAAGCA
>DATMPR010000434.1:0-7627 GCA_035567575.1 Bacteroidia bacterium | reverse complement strand
GGTATTTCAAAAAACTCACAAGTTTGGATGAGTCATGCCGATACTATTTTAAAAATTCCGGATAATTATCAGATCATTGCAAGCACAAAAGATGTAAAAGTTGCAGGTTATATAATCAAGGGCGAAACAACTTTTGCCATTCAATTTCACCCTGAAGTTTATCATACAACTGAAGGACATCAATTGCTGAAAAATTTTGTTTACGATATTTGCGGCTGCAAAGGTGACTGGACCTCCACATCTTTTATTGAAACTACAGTTGCCGAGCTAAAGAAAAAAATTGGTAACGATAAAGTTGTTTTAGGTTTATCGGGAGGTGTTGATTCAAGTGTTGCTGCTGTTTTATTACATAAAGCTATTGGAAAAAATTTATATTGCATCTTTGTTGATAACGGTTTACTCCGTAAAAACGAATTTGATTCTGTTCTTGAATCCTACAAACACATGGGACTAAACGTAAAAGGTGTTGATGCAAAACAACAATTTTACAAAGCACTTGCAGGCATAAGTGATCCGGAGAAAAAACGCAAAGCAATTGGAAAAGTTTTTATCGATGTGTTCGATCAGGAATCACACCAAATTACAGATGTAAAATGGTTAGCGCAAGGCACAATTTATCCGGATGTTATTGAAAGTGTTTCGGTAAAAGGACCAAGCGCCACTATAAAATCGCATCACAATGTTGGCGGCTTACCTGATTATATGAAATTGCAAATTGTTGAACCGCTTCGTGCGTTGTTTAAAGATGAAGTAAGGAGAGTTGGTAAAGCTTTGCATATTGATGATATAATTTTAGGAAGACATCCTTTTCCCGGCCCGGGATTAGCGATCCGTATTTTAGGCGATATCACTGAGGAGAAAGTAAAAATGTTACAGGATGTTGACGCGATCTATATTAACGGATTAAAAGGAAGCGGATTATACAATGAAGTTTGGCAAGCCGGTGTTATTTTATTGAATGTGCAAAGTGTTGGTGTAATGGGCGACGAACGCACTTACGAAAATTGCGTTGCTTTGCGTGCTGTGACTTCAACGGATGGTATGACGGCAGATTGGTGTCATTTACCTTATGAATTTTTAGCAAACATTTCAAACGAAATAATTAATAAAGTAAAAGGTGTGAACAGAGTGGTGTACGATATCAGTTCGAAACCGCCGGCTACTATTGAGTGGGAATAAAAAGAAGTATGATTTTAGATTGACGAAGTTAGAAGTAAAATAGTTTTATAACCTCTGTGAACTTTGTATCTCTTTCGCTTTGTGTTGAAGATAGAAATGATTAATAAAAAGACAATACATATTAAATTAATCACGGCATTTGTGTTTTGCCTTTTGTCTTTCGTTGCTTTCTCTCAGGAAAAATCAAAAGAAATAAAAACTATTGGAGGTAAAAAATATTACATTCATAAAGTAGAGAAAGGCCAAAGTCTTTATGCGATCTCGAAAATTTATAATATTGATATTAATGTAATTCTCGGTGAGAATGATGAAGCTATTGATGGTTTAAAGAATGGACAAGAATTAAAAATTCCTGTATCTGGTGCCGCAACAACTATTCAGCCAATTTTGGGTTCGCCAATTGATACCATCCGTTATGCTTATCATAAGGTATCGAAAAAAGAAACAGCTTATTCTATTTCCAAACAATACAATATAACAGAAACACAATTGAATCAATGGAATCCAAGTGTTGCAACTGCCGGCATTAAATTAGGACAAATGCTAATTGTCGGTGAAAAGAAAAAAATCATTGCAACTGCACCTGTAACAATAGTTGATACTGTTAAACCGCTTAAGCCAAAGAAAAATAAATACAACATTGGTTTGTTATTGCCATTTAAGTTAGGCGAATCTGAATCTATTGATGCGAATAATTTGGCTCAATCAAAATCTAATTTTCCTTCGGTGCAATCATTAGCAGTTGATTTTTTAATGGGATTTAATAAAGCGGCAGATTCTTTGAAGTCAACTGACTTTTCAATACAAACATTTTTGTACGATGTTGATGACAAAGATTCCAGTAAACTTGATGCAGTTTGCAATAGTGCCGATTTTAAGGCTTTGGATTTAATTATCGGTCCGGCTTATCCTTCCGGTTTTAAAGACGTATCCGCTTACGCAAAAAAATATAATATTCCGGTTGTATCGCCATTTACACAGCAGAGTAAAATTTTATACAAAAATAATATTGCATCAAAAGTAAATCCATCGCAGTTCACCATGATCGAATCGCTGGCAGATTATTGCATTGATTCGCTAAAAAGTGCCGCTTCAATTTTTATTGTGAATAATGCTTCGGTTAAAGATCAGCAATATGTAAAAGCATTCAAGCAAAGTTATAACGACCATTTAAAAGAATTGAATTTACCGTTGAAAGATAGTGTGATCGAAGTAAGAGGTTTAGCAGGAGCGAAAGCGGCCCACATTGCAGGAAAGAAAAATGTTTACGTTTTGTTTAGTAACAACCAGGTTTTTTTAACCGATTTCATTACGCAGTTAGCGGTTTTTGCGGACAAAAAAGATATTACGCTCGCGGGTTGGCAAAATGTTACAGCGCAGGATAATATTGATCAGGATTATTTAAATCGTTTATCCTATACTTTTCCTTCACAAAATAATTTGATCAACGTAAGATCTTACGCTAATTTAATTAAGTATTATCAAACTGAAATGTCGTCTGATCCAAGCGATTATTTTTTCCAGGGATTTGATCTAGGACAATATTATTTGCAGAACTTAAAAACATCCGGCCCGGAATTTGTAAAACAATTGGATAAAATTCAGAGCGAAGGAAATTATTTGCGATTTAAATTTTACAGACCTGATGAAAGCACGGGTTTCGAAAACAAAGGTGTTTATATTTTTAAATATAGTAATTATCAATTGTACCGTACTGCGTGGAAATAACAAAAGAAAATATTACGGAGTGGTTGAAAAAATTGCAGGAAAATATTTGTTCAGCTTTAGAAACTGCCGATGGAAAATCTGAATTTTTGATGGAGAATTGGATACGCGAAGAGGGTGGAGGAGGATGTTCACGCGTTATTAAAAATGGAAGTGTTTTAGAAAAAGGGGGCGTTATGTTTTCTGCCGTTCATGGTGCTACGCCTGAATTTTTATTAAAGGAAAAAGAACACGCGGTTAATGTGGATGCTAGATCAACTTTTTATGCAGCGGGAGTTTCCATTGTTCTTCATCCGCAAAATCCAATGGTTCCCATTATTCACATGAACGTCCGTTATTTCGAAATGAGCAACGGCGTTAAATGGTTAGGCGGTGGTATTGATCTCACACCGCATTATGTAAATGATGATGATGCAAAATATTTTCATTCTGAAATAAAAAAAGTGTGTGATAAACACAACGAAAATTATTACCCGAAATTTAAAAAATGGGCTGATGATTATTTTTTTATTAAACACCGTAACGAAACACGTGGGGTAGGCGGAATATTTTTTGACAAATTAAATTCGGATGCAGAAATGAGTTTCGAAAAAAATTTTGCATTTTGGAAAGATGTTGGCTCTGCTTTTGCACCAATATTTTGCGAATTAATAAAACGGAATAAAAATAAAATATTTACTGAAGCGCATAAACAATGGCAGTTATTGCGCCGCGGACGTTATGTTGAATTTAATTTGATCTACGATAAGGGTACAAAATTCGGATTAGAATCAAATGGACGAATCGAATCTATTTTAGTGAGCTTACCATTAACTGCTTCCTGGGAATATAATTTTAAAACTCAATCCGGTTCTGAAGAAGAACGGACACTTTCCCTTTTAAAAAAGGGAATTAACTGGACCTAAATGTCATGCTGTTCTGATATCTATTGGGATTGTTTCAGCATCTTTAGATTCCGAAACAAGTTCGGAATGACCAAGCCGGTTTAAAAAATTAGCTTTTACCTTTCTATATTATTCCCTATCTTTAATTATGTCGAAATTTAAAGCCATAATTTCTTTTGAATTAGCGCTTTTAATTTTTTCTGCATGTACAACTCCCCGCTCAGTTTTAAATTCCGGAAAAGTAGTTCCTAAAAATACGATCCGTGGCGGCATCAACTACACTTTCAATATTGCTACTTCACCAGTTGCTGAATCTGCAAAAGCTATTTACAATTTTGCAGATACTTATAAAAATAAGGATACGGTTTATCTGAATAACACAGTTGAAGATGCAAACAAAGCGCTTCTTTCGTATTGTCTTGATCCTATAACTTTTACCAACGAATATTATTTGCGGGCAGGATTAGGTCACCGTATGGATATGGGCTATCGTAATTCAGGAGACGCGCACGGTGTAGATATGATGTATCAATTTTTAGGTGGCACCGGAACTTTTAAAGATTCCGAATATAACGGCATGTATGGCAGTGTGGGATTTCAATATGCGCATCAAAGTTTTAAATTCATGAATAATAAGATCTTCAATAAATTTGAAAGATTTTTTGGAATAAGCATGAATCGAAATGATTTTACAATTCCGGTAATATTCAGTAAATCGTGGGGACCGGAAGAAAGAACCGGATGCTTTTCATTTGGAGCTACGTACACACATTCATTTATTAAATATAAAATTGCGCCAAAGGCAATATATCGCTTAAGTGAAAATGATCCTTCGATCCCACCGGAATTATTGCAGCCCATTGAAGGAAAAATGGATTACAGTTCTTACGGAACCTTCGTAAATTTTAAAGTTGGCAAACGTTATGTGTTTTTTAATTTATCTGTTTCAGCGTATTATCAAAATTTTGGAAAATATCCAATTTTAGGAGGGAAAACTGTGGCACTGGAAGGTTTTAGCATTGTTCCTTCTTACGGTGTGCAATTTAATATTCCAACAAAAAAGAAAAAGAAACCGGTTGAATGATCAATCTTTAAATCGCATCAGCTGACTTCTTGTAAAAGTCCATTCGGGAGTTTTTAAATACGGTCCGAAATCAGTAGAGTACCATGGACTAATTTTATCAGGTGGATTATTTTTAAGAATGTGTATTTCCTGTGCGGGCATGAAGCTTTGTGCAAGTATAAAAAACTTATCATCTTTTTTAGGATCCTTAACAACATCAATTACAATAACTGCATGTCCGGGTGAACCGCCTTTTATAAAAACATCTCCGGGTTTCATGTCTTCAATATCTACCGCTTTCATTTCACGGCTTAGTGATAAAGAACCTGCGTAAGTAAATACTAATTCAAGATATTCTTTAAATGCTTTGTAAGAGTGATCTTCTTTGGCATTTTTTACCCAGGAATTTGTTTTGGGAAGGAAGCGGTATCCTGCTGCATATTTTTCGTATTCTGCTTTATTGCCATTGGTAAAATTAAAATGAATTTCATCAAATCGTTCTGCTGCAAATAAATATTCGGCGCGCAAACGCATAACAGCATCAGCGCATTGCTGCAGGTCTTTATCGCCAACGTCTGCATTTATTACTGCATCGTAAACATTATCGGGTTGTTTAATGCTGCCATCGTAAGTATGTACTTTTTCTCCTGAAGGTTTAAGAGGAAGTGTTTTAAGATAATACTCAAAACTTCCGCTTGAATAATTTTTCCGTTTATAACCTTCGGGTGGATTAAAACGTTCTTCAACTGTTTTACCTGAGGGATTTATTATTTTACTTGTGGATTGCGATTGACAATTCAACAGCAATGCGCAAAAAAATATGAAGCAAGCTTTAGGCATTTATCAAATATAAAAAACTCCTTGTATTTAAACAAAGAGTCTCTATATTTAATACTAAGCAAGATAAACTTTGGGTTCTTTGCACCTTTGTTTTCTTTGAGTTTAAACTTTATTAATTAAAATTTACTAATCTCACGCCAACGCTGAATGGATATAATTCAGGGCCTTTATTATGCTGAAACATTTCGTTTAAGCCATATTGTGCATACAAAGTTACATTGCCATAACCAACACTTGCATAAGCATTAAATTGGAATGGATTAAGGTTATAACCATCGTTACGGATCTGTTTAGTAGTATAGCCATTTTTTACAATGATCTGTTTTGTGCGTGCGCCTAATAAATATTTTCCAACAATGCCTAGGGATAAGTGAAAAGATTTTTTCGGATTAGAACTTGTATTTATATCTAATAATAAAGGAACGGTTATGTAATAAGATGTTAAGCGGTTTTTCTTGTAAGAGAAAGTGCCTGTTGAATCCACTTTTCCCCAGGTAAAATTACTGTCTGCATTTAATTTTACTTTATTTGCAAATTGATAACGGTTGAAATCGAAACCTAAACCTGTACACAGATTGAGGTAGTTTTTAATTAAGTGAATGTTTTCCTGCAACAAATTAATTTGCCAGTTAAACGAGCGACTGTAATCCAATTCCATATAATTGTAAGGTTTGCTTAAAGAAAAACTTTGTTTGCTATCTACAAAACCTGTGACACCCATGAAGAAACCATCCCAGTGACGGAATTTCTGATTAGTTTCGCGTGCATTATGAATACTGTCGTATTTGTGATTATCATCGCTGATAATTATTTTTTTATGTCCCCAGTTAAAAGTTGTAGCGGTTGAATCTTTGCCAATTGTTTTGCTTGGCGAATCATCGGCAGCAATTTTTATGATCTGTGATGATGTTGAACCTTCAGCAGAAACTTCTTTTGGTTCACCTTTAAATTTAATGGTGCTGGCGCCTGTTGCATTGGCTACTAATTTTTGTGAGGCAAATACTTTTGCAATGGATGCGCCTGATGAAGTAACATATACAGCATTAGAAATTAACTTGTAAGCTTTAAGAGTAGAAGCACCGCTCGCATCGGCGGTAAAGTTGTCACTTGTACCTGAAAGGATAGTTGCATTAGATGCGCCGCTAATGTTCGCCTTTATTTTTTTAGCGTTTAGGTCAACAGCATTAAAATAACTTGCACCGGATGATTCCAGCATAAAAGAATCTGTTGTAAGTTTATTATTGATCATAAAATTGGTAGCACCTGAAACAGAAACGGAATTTAGATTGTTTCCAGTTATTCTCACGGTGCATTGATGCTTAAAGTTTCCATTTGGTTTTATGAATAAAGTTCCGTCTACCACTCTTGTTTCAACATTGTTGATTTCGCCGGCATCACCTGTAACAGTTATTCCTAAAGAATCAGAAGTTTTGTAGATAACGATTGGTGCACCTGAAGCATCTATCCTGGTAAAGGCAGTTACTTCACGAGTTTGAGTTGTTTGTGCAAATGAAATTGCACTTGCAACGATCAAAAGGGCTGTGAATATATTTTTAGTTTTCATTTTAATTTAGAATAATATTATGATTTTTAGTCAGCTTCGTTTACTGATGTGTTTTTGCGTGTGATGTCTTTTGGATTGCCGTCATACTTAACTGAACTTGCACCGGATGTGTTTGTTGAAATTTTTTCTGAAGCATAAACTTTTGCTGAAGATGCACCTGAAGCTGTTACCGAAGCAACCGCAGATTTCAGATCGCCTGCTTTTAGATCGGAAGCGCCGCTAACATCTGCAACTAATTCTTGCGTGCTGCCTGATAATTGTATGCTGGATGCACCATCCATATCAGTATGAACTGACTTTGCTGTTAATGGTATTTTTACACAGCTGGCACCCGAAGCACGGATAGTAAATGCATCAGCTTTAATTTGATTG
>DATMPR010000433.1:0-3508 GCA_035567575.1 Bacteroidia bacterium | reverse complement strand
AAATTACCGCCCTTCAGTTACTGTTCACCGACTGCACTTATCTGTCAGCCTAATTACTATTGCGTACGCTGCAAAGTGTATCTAATTTTGAATCATGAAATAAAAACAAACGTTGTTTCACTAATTTAAAAATGGAAATGCAGGATCTAAATACAAATAAAGAAGACATGTGGAAGCAGTGGGAAGCTGAACATAAACGTGGAAAAGTTATCGGCGGAATATTCGTGGTAATTGCAGGTGCTCTTTTTTTAGGAAGAGAATTAGGAGCCGAAATACCTTATTGGGTATTCAGCTGGAAAATGTTGCTGATAGCAATTGGTTTATTTGTGGGATTAAAGCACCGTTTCCGCCGTTGGGGCTGGATCATACCAATAATAGTAGGCAGCACTTTTTTAGCTGTTGATCTGTTCCCAACTTTAATAATAAAGCCTCTATTATGGCCGATCTTAATAATACTGCTTGGTTTAATCATGATCTTTAAACCACGACGCAAATGGGGACATCACCGCCAGTGGAGAAAATGGGAAAGACATTATCACCGTTATGGGAACAATTATAAAGATTGTGACGGGCATTCATATCAGGAAAACACAAGTGACAGCGATCATCTTGATTTCTCAGTTGTCTTCGGAAACATAAAAAGAAATGTGATATCAAAGGATTTTAAAGGCGGGGAAATGAATATTGTTATGGGTGGTGGAGAATTGAATTTAAGTCAGGCTGATATAAATGGAACAGTTAGTGTTGAAGTGAATGCAGTATTAGGCGGGGCGCGTTTGGTTGTTCCTGCAAATTGGATGATCAAATCAGAATTATCATCAGTGATGGGAAGTGTGGATGATAAACGGCAAATTAATTCTGGTGTTTCCCAGGATCCGAATAAAATATTACGTTTAGAAGGCAATGTAGTTATGGGCGGAATTGAAATAATAAGTTAAATATAAAATATATGAATTCATATCTTGCAAAATTGGTTTTCAATATCCGTATCGATAACGGAACCGACAATAAACAATTCGACGAGCAAACTCGTCTTATACAAGCTAACACAATTGAAGCTGCTTTTTTTAAAGCGCGAACCCTGGGTAAAACCCTCGAAGATAGTTTCGTAAATAACGAAAATCACTTAGTAGAATGGAAATTTATTGATGTAACCGAACTTTATGCTTTAAACGACGCTACGGATGGTGAAGAATTATATTCAACCACTCACGAGACTGAGAACGCAGGTTCATTCATAAAATATGTACAGGATAAATCGATGTTAATTCAGGCAAAAAGCTTAACTTTTGCATAACATTTTTGAACACCGGTTTATCATATTCTTTTTCTAAAATTCTTTTAGGATTTTTTTGTTGCTGGTTACTAGCCTCTGCTTTACAAGCTCATGTTTTGCATCAATTTGGTTTGACCTGGGAGATATCTATTAAAGACGGACTTGTATCCAATGGATTATTATCGCTGGTTGGTTTATTGACTTTAAACATCTATCGCTTTTATCAGCCGGGAAAATCAAACCGCATTTACCGTTTTGCTTTGGGTTTGGCAATTGCTGTATTCTATATTTTCATTTTAAAATATCTTTTGATTTATGTCATTCCGAATAATGCTGACTATCTTTTATTTCTTCAAAAATCAATTTACCTACGTTTCATATTTGCTTTTTTATTAATTGGGTTTATAACTTTAGCTAATTGGATACAGAACAATTCTAACGAGCAAAAAGAAAAAGAAAAAAAACAAGCTGATGTAGAGGCACTTTTGCGTGAAGCTGAATTATCAAAACTCCGTCAGCAGTTACAACCACATTTTCTATTTAATAGTTTAAATTCCATTAACGCTTTAATAGGAACAAAACCATATGAAGCACGACAAATGGTTCAGCAACTATCCGATTTTTTAAGGGGCACATTAAAAAAAGACGAACAGAAAGTAGTCCCGCTAAAAGAAGAATTCGAACAATTGAAATTGTACCTCGAAATTGAAAAAGTACGCTTCGGTCATCGTTTAAAAGTTGAAATGAATATTACAGAACAAAGTCAATCCTTTCTTATACCCCCTCTTTTATTACAACCTATAGTTGAAAACGCCATCAAATTTGGTTTATATGATACCATTGGAGAAATCATGATCACAGTTATTTCAAAAACAGAGCCGGGTTATTTAATTGTTGAAGTCCAAAATCCCTATGATGGATCTACGCAAAGCGCCAATAAAGGAACAGGTTTTGGTTTATCTTCTATTAAGCGCCGTTTATATTTATTATACGCTCGCAACGATCTGATGACAACTCATAAAACTGAAACTGTATTTACCACCACCTTAAAAATTCCGCAATCAGCATGACAAAAAAAATTGTAATAATTGATGATGAACCTTTAGCAAGAAGCATTGTTGCCGAATATTTACAAACGCATCCGGAACTTGAACTTGTGGCTGAATGTAATAATGGTTTTGAAGGTGTAAAAGCAATTATGCAGCACAAACCCGATCTGATCTTTTTGGATATACAGATGCCCAAAATAAACGGATTTGAAATGCTCGAAATTTTAGACGAAAAGCCTCCTGTTATTTTCACCACTGCATTTGATGAGTTTGCAATTAAAGCCTTTGAAGCAAATGCGATAGACTATCTCTTAAAACCATTTGACAAAACCCGTTTTGATAACGCCCTGAAAAAATGGAAAGAACAAAAAACAACAGAAAAAGAAATTGCTGCTTTAATTGAAAATACCAATAAGCAACCTGAAGAAAAAAACAGGATAGTCGTACGTAATGGCAGTGATATTCAAATTATACCTACAAGCGATATAGTTTATATTGAAGCCTACGATGACTATGTGAAGATATTTACAAAGGATTCGTATTATCTCAAAAAGAAAACAATGAGTTACTATGAAGAAACTTTGGACCCTGCGGTTTTTTTTAGAACCCACCGTTCCTTCATAATTAATTTACAACAACTCACCAAAATTGAACCGTTGGAAAAAAACACCTTTGTAGTTATACTTAAAAACGGCAAAAAAGTACCTCTAAGCCGTACAGGTTATTCAAAACTAAAGGAATTATTGGGTATTTAAGTCCTTTAACCGGATTTAGCAGACGCAAATCGTTAAATCTGTCTTTTTAAGAGTTAAATCTCTTTATTTTCTCCATAATTTTTCTAATTTTGTTATGAAATTTTAAAACCAAAACCTAATGAAAAAACTTTACACTTTAATTTTATCGATCACTTTTGCTTTTACTGTTAATGCACAATTAAGTTTAACCAAAGCGGCTAATGAGCCTGTGTTAGGTGATGTTGTAACACAACAAGGATTTGACTCTACAGGTGTAATTCCTAAAAATACGGGTGGCGCACAAACCTGGAATTTTTCAGCGTTCACTCAAAATACAGTTGTAACAGTTTCAACTTATACAACTGTTGCTTCAACACCAAGCGCAGCTTCCTTTCCTGCAGCTACTCTGGCTCAAAATGATGGAAGCGGTACCTATACCTATTTCCAAT
>DATMPR010000432.1:0-8276 GCA_035567575.1 Bacteroidia bacterium | reverse complement strand
GATACCCTTATGGCGGATATGGTTACGGTTATGGATACCCAGTTCCATATTATCCTGCTACTCAACCAATCATTATAAAAGAACAAACAACAACTGCTAATACTACTAACACTACTGATAACAAAGTTCCTAATAATGGCTTAACAAATAGTATTAAGCAAGAAATAAATAAAGGAGTAGAAGCATATAAAACAAATAGCAATGTGAAAGTCGCTGTTATAGGCGGTGCTGTATTATTTGGATTATTAATGATTTTTAAATAACATAAAATGAACGACTTAACAAATTCAAATTTAATAGATGATTATCAAAAGTTTTCTGAGAAGAACAGAATTTTTTATGGTAAAAAATATGCCAATAAAAATGGTAATAAAACATCTGGTGTTAATTCTGAGGGATTGATAGAACAGCCATCTCCATCTCCATCACCACTATATAATGCAAACTTGACTTCAACAGGAGCAACATTGTCAATGCCAACACCAACGACTGTTCCGCCTAGGTCAGTGTCAGCAACGACTGTTCTTCCTGTTACAACTATTCCAAATTTATCAGCCACTTCAGCAGCATCTCCAGTAAATAGTACGACTGTGACTACAGTTCCAAATATAGAATCTACAACAGCATCAGCACCAGTTGATACATCATCTACATCTACGTCAATGATGCCAACAACAATGCCCGCATCAATGCCACCAATGATGACTTCGTCTTCATCTCCATCTGCTTCTCCGTCTTCTCCAGCTCCTTCAGATAATTCAGGACAAGGTGATGGTGGTTCAGCAAGAGTGAACGTCGCTCAATTAACATGTACATCTTATATATGGATTATTGGATTAGGAATAGGAGCTGTTGCTGGATATTTTTATGCAAAGAAGAAAAATAAAAAATTATCATCATCAATATTTTTAGCTTCTGCACTTGGAGCAAGTGTAGGTTACGGAATAGATAAAATTTATTGTAAAAATAAATTAGCAAAAATGCAGGGAACAAATGTTTAATCAATAATTAAAAAATAAATCAATCAGTATAAACCAAAAAACCAAAGAACAATGACACAATTATCAAATGCTCACTTACTAAGTGAAGAAATGGGAGTCAACTTAGACGGAAATTTAAAACAACAAAGAATGAAACAGGTATCAGAAATGGCAAATAAGCCACCTGTTCCAGAAAAAGAGAATGTAATACAAATGAATCCAGAAATGAATAACATGCAAAATAATCAAAATGAACAAATTCCTAACCCTCATAATAACGGGGAGGATGATTTTGATGAGGACAAATATTCATTTAATACAAATAAAGTGAATAACGAAAATAAAAATACTAAAAAATCTGACGGGAAAATATTAGGGATGTCAAAGCCTGTATTTTTTGGAGGATTATTAGTACTAGCAGCAGTTGGCGGATATTTTGCTTACCGTCATTTCAATGGAAAAAAAGCTATTAAAACTGGTGGTGGCTCAACTGCGAAAGTCGCTGAGTCAGCATCTAGTTCCATATCTGCTTCTGCAACAGAAGTAGCTAAGATGGCAGTGGCAAAATAAATTTATTAAAAAATAAATGAGAACTAACAACATAGATTTAACTAATACAGAAAACTTTGATAATAATGTTTCTGGTTTTACTGGTGGAGTCCCACCTTATAAAACAAATAAACGTTATTCGAATTTTGATTGGGGGTCTCTTGCTCAGGAATCTGCTCAAATAACTCAGCAATTAATTTCTAGTAATACAAAGACAAAAACAGCATTAGATGCACAAGTTAAATCTATTTGTGGTAATAAACCTTTAACTAATATAACGGGTAAAAAAGCTAAATGGCAACAATGTCATGATAAAGTGATAGCCGATAATGAAAAAAAGAATGCGCCACAATATCAGCCAACGCCAGCACCAGTTTATAATATACCAAAACCGCCTCCCGTAAATAATACAATTTTAGGTATGCCAAAAGGTTTAGCAATTGGGCTTGGAATAATTTTATTTAGTGGACTTGTTATTGGTGGCATTGTTGTAGTTAAAAAAATTAAAGCAAACAAAGCTAGCAACATTAATTCTAAAAATCTTAAAACAGCATAGTTATGGAAAACTTAGATTTGAATAATACGCAAAACATGGATTTAGGTTCTGAGTCAGAAATAAAACTCATGAAATATCCTATGTATGATATTAATTACGGAGCAAATGCGTATAGTAATTTTATTTCATATCCAATTTATCTTGTAAAAGCTAAAAAGCCAGTAACCATTATAAATGGTGCTAACCAAACTATGAATATTTCAGTTGGTCAGATTGGTACGTTTCAACAAGTTGTTGGTGCGCCTTCACCGACACAGAATGTGTATTTAGTTGAAATTACTTTTGGAGGAAATAAAATAAGAGTTCAATTTAATTCAACTCCTAATAATCCAAATGCGGTTAGAGAACTCATATTAAAAAATAATGAATATGATATAATTTCTGTTTCTTCTGATTCAAAAAAACAAATTAAAAATTATAGTAACATTGACGCACAACCTATGATTGACTTAGGCGTTGATGCCAGTTCAAACGCAATCGGCTGTGGCTTACCACCCGTTTGTTCATTGACAAAATTACAAACTGGAACAACACAAAAATGTACGAAAATTTTCGGAAAAAATGTTTGTATTAATGTTCCAACAGTAAAAACTGTTCCAAATCAAGCGTGTATAAATCAGCATAATGCACACAATGCTTGTGTTGCACAACAAGGACATCTTGGACAAAATATTATTAAGGACGTTAATAAAGTTGTAAAGAAAATACAAGATAAAGCAGGAAGCATAGGAAAAGATTTCAGAAATAACTTTAGAAGAGTTATGAGACAAATTATTTTATTAAAAATAAAAGATAACATTCATGGTATCGCAACCAGACTTTATCCTGCTGTTGGTTCTGCATCTGATGTTACAGCAAAAAAATATAAACCAACATTTATAGCAAACTCTAAAGCTACTTATCCAGAGGTATTACAAAAATGGGTAGACTTAGGCGGAAATAAATCTGATTTGGATAATGCTATTACCGCAGGAAGTACTAAAAGATTTTTAAAAAGCCCTTATTCTTCAGTTAATGGAAATGAATCTTACGGATTTGTATATCAATATAATAATGCTGAAGGCGACCCACCTGCTGATAGCGGATATGCAGATGAAACATTATCTACTGGTGATACGTCAGGAACATCTACTGATACATCAGGAACTGGAACATCAGCAGATTCAGGAGTTTTAAATGAACAAACAGGACAACAAGAAGTACCAGATAAAACAGAAACTAAAAAAGGTGTAATGGCATTTTTCGCATGGATACTTGCTTTATTTAAAAAGAAAAAAGTAGACCAAAATCCATATCAGGATGGAACTACACCAAGTACTCAATTTCAAGTTGCTGCTGCTGCTGATACTTCTAATCAGCCAAACCCTAATGAAATTTATAACCCAGTTGCTACTCAGATTGACACAACGAAAGTCGCTGATGATGTAAATGGTGCTGGAAATAAATACAAAGATGCTACTACTGATACAATTTTAGGATTATCATCAGGCACATTTTGGCTTATAGCAGGAAGCATAGTTGCTGTATTCGTAGGATATAAAATAATTACAAAAAAATAATTAATTAAAAATAAACATAAATAATTTAAAACTTAACAAACATGGAAACGGATTTAATGAATTCAAATAAATTAGATTTAAGTGGTATAAACACAACATTATCTAAAGGAATATTTAATAAAGGATTCTCAAATGCTTCAGGAGCACATCCGCCTGAATTTAATTTGGATTCTTATAACGCTTTAACTGCTGATACAAGCGACACTCCTGCTTTACTTGCCAGATTAAATCAAGCTGTGGCTGATGTTACAACATTTGTAAAAGAATATCAACGTCAGACGGATGAGCATAATACTTTAGGTGACCCTACGGATGCTGCTATTTCTTCTTCTTGGAGAGATACAACTCAAATGGCATTAAATGAATTAACAGCAAAAAGAGATGCGTTAGCTCAAAAATTAAATGTGTCAGCCGATACCAGTACCAATACTCAAGGAAATCCATCAGGAAACCCATCGGGTAATCCAACTGATAATACTAACAATAATAATAACAATAATAATCCACCTGTAGATAATACAATTTTAGGTATGCCAGCAGGTTTAGTTTACGGAATTGCAGCACTGTTGGTTATTATTGGTGGAGCACTTGCTTATAAAAAATTTGGTAAGAAAGGTGCAGGAAAATCTTCATCTACAACAGCAACAGCTTAATTAAATTTAAATTATTTTAATAATTAAACATAACTTACTTTCATCATGAATGATTTAGTAGTAGATAATCAAAGAGACATTGACTTAGGAACTGTGAGTAATTTCTCAAATGCTTCGGGAGCACATCCCAGCGAATTTAATTTGGATTATTATAATTCTCTTGTAACGAATACAAATGAAAATCAGGATTTATTAAATAAGGTAATACTTGCGATTACTGATGTAAATAATTTTGCAACTGAATATCAGCGTCAATCAACAGAACATGCTTCACAAGGAGATTATACGGATTCTCAAATATCAGATGCTTGGAGAGATACCGCTTTAAGAATGAGGGATGAATTAATTAAAAAACGTGATAGAATTACACCAACATTAGGAATTCCTACAACAGTTACTGCTCCAATGCCTTCCGACTTTAAATTAGATTATCTTAATTCATTAATAAATGCTGATAAAGATGCTCCTCAATTAATTAATGCTTTAGATTTTAATATCCCGTTAATTGATTCTTTTATACAGGAATATAACAGGCAATCTATTGAACATGCTAATGCAACACCACCTGATTATACGGATTCACAGATAGCAGCTTCATGGAGAGATACAGCACTTGCAGTAAAAAATAATTTACAACAAAAACGTGATGTAGTTTATAAATGGATTAACAATCCAAGGAATCCAAAGAACTTAACTTCTACTGATGTTACAATTCCTACAACAGTTACTGCTCCAAATGATGCAGGCAATGGAAAACAAACTGACGGAAGTACAAATACAACTGTAGATGATGGAAAAATTTTCGGAATGTCAAAAGGCATGGCACTTGGAGTTGGTGCAGTTGTTTTGGTTGGAGGGTTTTTACTTTTAAAAAAGATTTTTAAATAATAAAAAAATAACGTGGATTTTAAAGAGCTTGATGTATCAAACAGAAACTTAGCTGATGACTATTATGGTGTAATCGGCTGTGGCTTGCCACCTGTTTGCTCATTGACAAAATTACAAACTGGCACAACCAAACAAAAAATTTTCGGAATTAATGTTAACGTTCCGTTTGTAAAAACTGTTCCGAATCAGGCTTGCATAAATCAGCATAACGCTCACAATGCGTGTGTTGCAAAACAAGGTCATCTTGGACAAAATATTATTAAGGACGTTCAACAAAATATAAATAAAGACCTTAAAGCAGTTTTTTTAACTTATAATCCTGCTCTTGCAATACCAAGAAGCTCTGCTTTACTTGCATTCAGAGTAAATTTATTTGGCGTATCATCAAGATTATATCCTGCATTTTTAGATGATGCTTCATTAACAAAATATAATTTCGATAAAGAGAATGCTAAGAACGCAAAAATAGCTTGGGAAAAAGTTGCTAATTTCTGGGAAGATAAAATAGGCGGAGATAGAAATAAATTAAAAGAAGCCATAAGCGGAGCTTGGAATAAACCGATATTTAAAACTAAAATAGCTAAACAAAGAAAGGCAAGCACATCAACATTTACTGGATATTCAAACGTTTCTGGATATGATGATTTAGCGATTGCTGCTTATATATCAGCAGGAATGTCTGTTATCGGAGGCGTTGTAAAAATGATTTCTGATAATAAGGTTAAAAAAAATCCTTACAATAATGGAAGTACTCAAGCTCAAGATTTTAATAATCAATTACAACAAGGCGGAACTCCTCCTGATGTAAATCAAGCTGAATTAGATACACTAGCTAAACTTGCTGTTGCTGACAGAGCAAAAGGATTAGACAGTACAGGTCTTGATGCCAGTGATGTTAACGCTTCTACTATTGCAGGAATTCCATCAACAACTTTTTGGATTGGACTTGCTGTTGTGGTTTCGCTTATTGGAGGATATTTACTTTTAAGAAAAAATAAATAAATCATGGAAATTAAAAAGAAACATATTTATTGGGGATTGGGATTTATTGCTGTTGCAGGATTAGTAATCTATTTATACAAAGACAAAGCTGAAGATAAATCTGAAACTAAAAAATCAGGAGCAGATGGTGGTGATGAATCAAATGCGATAGGAAATAATCTTCCTATGGGATTCAGACCATATTATCAACAATACATTAAAGGTGGCGGTATTGCAGGACAAGGTTATAGACCTTTTTGGAAATGGTTTAAAACTCAAAGAAAAAGTAATGGAGATTTTGGCAGAGAATTAGTGTTTACTTTTTAAAAAATATTTAAATAATGACTACAGGTAAAAAAATATTAATCTTAGCTGGAATTGGAGCTGGTGTTTATGCAATATTTGGTTATAAAAGCGGATGGGATGGAAAAACTATTTGGCAAAGATATTTTGGAAAACCAAACCCATCAAAACAACCAATTAAAGTTTCAAGTGCAGACGGAGATTCTTCTTGTGGATGTGGTTGTAAAGATGAAAGTAATATTAGCAATGAAAGAACTTTTAATCAAAAAAATATACGAACACCTATAAAATAAAAAACATGAAAGATATAGATTTACCAAATTCAGACAAAAGTGATTTATCATATTACACTTCTGTAAATATTGGAATTAGACAACCAATGAATAATTATTTGACACAAATTTATCGATTACCAATGGGTGAGAGTCTAGCCGATAATTATGATACCACACTCAGCTTCAATGGACTTCCTAATAACATTAGGAATAAAAAACGTCCTCCAGCTTATTATGGTATTGATTCTATGGGAGCTGTGTTTCAACCACCAGATTTAGGTCAACCACCTGTTGTATCAGATGCACCAATAAATAAACATGCAGGTGATTTGATTGAATCAAATAAAGCTACACTTGATATAAATGAAGTTAATAAAGCTTTGGAAGCTCAAGCACTAGCTGACGCTCAAGCATTGGCTGATGCTAATTCTGCTAATTCACAAAATAAAATTTTTGGTCTTACAACACTTCAAGCACTTGGTGCTGCAAGTATAATAATAGTAGGTTTAATTTTCGTTGGTAAAAGTTTTAAATCATAAGATATGCTATTTACAATTCCATCTAACTCTCTTCCATTTTCTTTAGTCATAGACATTGAAACTGATTCACCACAAAGTATTAAAATGGTGGCAAGGGATTATTCTAAACAAAATACAAACTATATTATAAGAAGAGGTGTAGTTGATGGTAAGAGAACTTTTACTTTGAAATTTCCGTTAAGCCCGAATGTAATGTCATTGTTTATTTTTAATGAACGCTACGGTAATCAGCCGAATGATACAGATAAAAGTTTCCGTATAACAAAATTTTCTGTTGAAAGTTTAAAAACATGTCCAATGTGGACTAACGCAGATGTAACTAATTTTATTGAATTCGGAGAATGGTTTTGTCAAAATGCTGGAGAATTATCTGGTACAACAAAGACATTACCATTCAGTACATATAGAAGTAAGAACGGAAAATTTTGTATAGATTTTTATAATAAAATACCAGATAAACAAAATGGCGGATATGTAAGTACTCCAGCAAGAGTTGGACATAGTTCTGGAATTATTGAAATTGCAAAAGAAGATTTTGATAAATATTCAGTCCCAATGCGATTTTGTATTCTGAGTCACGAATTCTCACATAAATATCTCAACCCGATTTCCAAACGTGAAATTGGCGACGAAATTTCTGCTGACATTTGGGCTTTAAATATTTATATGTCGTTAGGATTTCCGAGTTTAGAAGCACAGTATGCTTTCCTTCGCGTTTTTTCCTCGGCAAATAATTTGTTTAATTCAAAACGCTATAAAATTATTAACGCATTTATTTCAGATTTTAATTCTGGAAAATTAAATAATTGTAATACAGATTATACTCCACAAAAAGCAGCATAATTTTTTTATGAAAAATAAAAAAGAAATAATAATAGGAATTTATAAAATCACTTCTCCAAGTGGAGGAATTTATATTGGAAAAACTACTGACAAGGAAGAAAGACAAGGTTATTATAGGAGATTAAGTTGTAAAAAACAATCACGTATATA
>DATMPR010000431.1:0-7442 GCA_035567575.1 Bacteroidia bacterium | reverse complement strand
AGATCCGCAAGATGCGGTCTTTCATTTCACGCGCGGCTTTATTGGTAAATGTTAACGAAAGAATATTAAAAGCATCAACTCCGCTATGAATTAAATGGGCAATTCTATAGGTAAGAACACGTGTTTTCCCTGAGCCCGCGCCGGCAATGATCATCACCGGACCGTCTTTTGCAACAACCGCATTTCTCTGCGCCGGATTTAATTCATCTAAATAACTCATAATTGGGACAGCAAATATACGGCGAAACGAAACTAAATTTGGGGATGTTAGTAATTAAAAAATTCCCCATTTGAAGGGAGATGTCCGTCTAAGGCGCGGCAGGGGATGTCAGGGATTAAACCACCTATATAAAGCCCTCTTAGTCTCATCAACCTCAAATTTCAGGGTTTTGAACTGAATTTTTAATTTACCTGAATGAATTGCCTTATTGGTATTCGAAAAGCGTATTTTAGTAATGTTTTTATAATCGGCTGAATCGTTAATGTTGCGGCAGTATGGACTGAGCCAGATAAATTCTTTAGCATCACTTGGCCAGATCCGTTTTTTAAATTTAATATTATTTGCTGTTTTGTATTCTATAAAAAATTCATCGTCGCGATAGGCTAATTTTTTTAATCCCCGCAATAAATTAAAATCATACTCAACACTGCACCCTAAAATGGCATCAGTTTGAGGTAATGGGATCCACTCTTTATTATTTACTTCTTTCTCTTTTTGAAAATCGTCGGTTCTTAACTTAATGGATCTATTTCTGTGAGCCAATAACAAGTAATTATTTGCTTTATGAATCACATAATAATTACTAAAAATCGAAACTGCGCTGTAAAATTCGTTGTTAAGCAAATAGGAATTATCAATATCATTAAAAAAATCAAAAGCATCGCCTGCATGCCAGAGTAAATGATCAGGAGATTGTTCTGAGGCGAAATAATCTCCCGTTTTTTTATCAAAATAAACCGACATATTAAGATTTTGCAAATAAGGACGCGGTTTCCAGTTTTTAAGACCATTAGCTTCAACATACATCAGGTCCCATGGAAAAAAATCAACGCTGCCTTTTTTTATTTGTGAAAAAGTAACCGAATCGAGAGAATTTCCAACCCCTAAATTAAGTTTGGATTGTTTTTGATATTTGATCTTAGATTTATGGTGATGAATAATGTTGTTGTAAATATTCTTTGGTCCGTTGTGAATGGCTATCAGGAAATCACTATAGTCGGATTTATCGCGAAGGTTACCGTAATAACTGTAAAAAGAAAGGGCCAATAACAAAAATGTATAATGTGAAATTTTAGTATAGAACAAACTTGCTGTAAGAATTATTAAAGATAAACACAAAAGGAAACCCATATAATGCGAATTATCCATTCGGACTATGCTATGCGTATATCCCGTATAAAGAAACAACAAAGAAAGTATCCAGAATAACCTGAACGCAGGGTCTTTATTAATAAAAAAAACAACTAATAAGGACAAGCCGCAAAGTATTAACCACAAAAAATTATCTGAACCATTATAAGAGGAACTGGTCTCGTTAAACATGATTATGTTGTGATAATAGATGGAAAAAGTATTTAATATGGTGTTGAAACTTTGAAATAATATCAATCCAAATAATAAAAGGCATGCAATGTTGAGTAAAGCAGTTTTAAATAAAAGTTTAAGATCAATTTTCCGGTTTAAAAAACTGACATAAATAAAAAACGCAGACTGTAGTATTGCGCCTGATAAACCCGCAGAACATTTATAATAATAGCCAAAGCCAGTAAAAAATGTAATGCTTATCAGGTAGTGTAATTTATTTTCGAAATAAAAAAGCATTAAAAATAAAATGACAATTAAATTTAAATAAGCCTCAGGGCTAAATGGAATAAAAGAAATAAGTAAAAATAGAAGAATTGTTTTTTTAGTTGTAACAGAGAGAAACGGAGATAATTTAAGAAGCAGAGATCCGTAAATAAATTTTAACAGGATCTGAAATAAACAGCCGAAGAGTATTAAATTACCAAAACACATAGGATAACCTAAAAAAGCTAAAGGACCGTAAATGGAAGTTATCTTGCTCAGATCATTCGGAATGAAACTTGGGATGTAATTAAAAGCCCAGAAATACGAACCGTCAAGCCCCGGATAAAAGTTATTATCCTGAAAATTGAGAGTTAAACAGGATATTACGAAAATTAAGGAATAATTAATTGCATTATTTTTAAATAAATTCATTCCGATTCGTAATTTTACGTAAAATTAAACAATTTAATGAGCGTTTACGATAAATACGAAGCAGTTATTGGATTAGAGTGTCACGTACAACTTTTGACAAAGACCAAAATGTATAGTAACGATGCTGCTGAATACGGTGCTTTGCCCAATACAAATGTGAGTGTGATCACATTGGGTCACCCGGGAACTTTGCCAATGGTAAATAAACGCGCCATTGAATTTGCAGTTAAATTAGGAATTGCAACTAAATCTAAGATCAGGGAAGAAAACGAATTTGCCCGCAAAAATTATTTTTACGCTGATCTGCCAAAAGGATATCAGATAACACAAGATAAAACACCAATTTGTACAGGTGGACATGTTAGTTTTAAAATGAAAGATGGTAAAGAAAAACAGATCAATCTTACCAGAATTCACATGGAAGAAGATGCCGGAAAAAGTTTACATGATATTGATCCCTTTGAAACATTAATTGATCTTAACCGCGCAGGAACTCCGCTATTGGAAATTGTTACAGAACCTGATTTCAGAAGCGGGGAAGAGGCATACGCTTATTTGAATGAAGTGAGAAAATTGGTACGTTACCTGGATGTTTGTGATGGAAACATGGAAGAAGGTTCGTTGCGTTGTGACGCGAATATTTCTGTGCGATTAAAAGGAGCGAAAGAATATGGCCGCCGTACAGAGGTAAAAAACATGAATTCGTTCCGTAACGTACAGCGTGCAATTGATTTTGAAATTCACAGGCAAATTGATCTGATTGAAAAAGGCGAAAGCATTTCTGTTGAAACCCGTAGTTTTGATGCCGTGAATGGTTCAACATTTAGTTTGAGAAGCAAAGAAAGCGCAAATGATTACCGCTATTTTCCGGAGCCCGATCTGCAACCGGTAATGGTTACCAACGAATATATTGAAAGCGTAAGAAAAAATTTACCGCCGCTTCCAAATGATCTGCATGTAAAATATGTGAATGAATTAAAATTAGGCGAGTACGATGCGAATGTTTTGACTGAATTAAAGGAAGTCGCTTTATACTTTAACGAATTAATTACATATACAAAAAATTACAAAGCAGCCGCAAATTGGGTGATGGTAAATGTGAAATCGTTTTTGAATGAAAATGCTTTGCATATTGATAATTTCCCGATTAAGCCAAAAGCCATCGCGGATATTATTGCGTTAATTGATGCAGGTAAAGTCGGACATACGGCAGCCTCTCAAAAATTATTTCCCGCTTTAATTGCTAATCCAACAAAAAGTGCTGAAGCTTTAGCAACTGAATTAGATATTATCCAAAATAGCAATAGCAACGAAATCCAAATCTTAGTTGAACAGGCTGTAAATAAATTCCCCGAAAAAATTACCGAATATCGTAACGGCAAAGTTGGTTTATTAGGATTATTCGTTGGTGAAGTCATGAAACTCAGCAAAGGCAAAGCCGATCCAAAAGTGGTGAATGAATTGGTGAAAGAACAGTTGGAGAAAAACTAATCCTTGTTTTAAAAAGTCCCGTAGGGACGACCTGTTTGTAGAACAATCAAAAATTCATATTCGTTAAAGCTCCGTAGGAGCGACCTGTAATATGCCAAACACCTACATCTAAATTGCATTCAAATCGTTTTTATTGTAAAAGGAAGACAAAATCTTATATACGCAGAGAAATAGAGAAGAATTACATAATACATAACAGGTATAGTTCAAAATCAAGAGCATAAATTGTTGGCTGTATTCATATACATTTATATATGTTTTTTACAAACAAATTACCCCTATAAGGTAAAAAAGGCGCATTTAGATTGTTATTATTATTCACTTTTTTTAGCCTTTTACATATCCCAATTTTAGTATCTTTAAGCCTTTATAAAAAGCTATTTTAATGAAGAATTTATTTCGACTTTCAGTCCTGATGCTTTTGCTGAATTCATGCGGTGGCGGACACAAAAAAACAAATACAACCTTTGAATTAAAAGGAACCTTAACCGATTCGAAAGGTGAAACCATGTATTTAGAAAAACTGGCTTCCGTCAAACCTATTGTTGTTGATAGTTGCGTTATTGATGATAAAGGGAATTTTTCGTTTGATAATTATATTCCGGGCATTGGTTTTTACCGCATAAAATTAAGCGACCAGAATTTCGGAATGCTGGTAATGGATTCTACCAATAAAATTACGGTTACGGGAAGCGCAAAAGATCTTGGCAATACTTATAAAGCGGAAGGTTCTCCCGAGACAAAATTATTTTTAGAATATAACGAGCTTTCAAAAGCATTGCAACGTCAGCAAGATTCTTTGAACGAAGCGTTTCGTTTTGCTATGACTGCAGGTGGCGGTAAGCCTGATTCGCTAAAAGTAGATTCCTTAAGTAAAAAATTTGAAGCAATTTATTTGAAAGTGGTAGATAGTTATTGTGCACGCGTTGCCGAAAAAGCAAAAGCAAATGCAAATATGTTCCCAACTGTTATCGCCATTCAGCCATTAGATCCTGATAAATATCTCGATCTGTTTAAATTGGTGGATGCAGGGTTAACAGCTAAATACCCCGGTCATCCCGATATAAATTTGTTCCATCAAATGATCGGAAAAATGGTTGCGACTAAATCAGGGGGAACCGCAGTTGAAATTAATTTGCCGGATCCTACTGGAAAAAACATTGCGCTTTCATCTTTGAAAGGAAAAGTAGTTCTGATTGATTTTTGGGCAAGCTGGTGCGGTCCGTGCCGTAAAGAAATGCCAAATGTTGTAGCTGCTTATAAAAAATACAGATCAAAAGGTTTTGAAATTTATGGTGTGTCTTTAGATAAAGAATTACAGTCGTGGGTTGATGCCATTAAAAAAGATGGTATTACCTGGATTCAGGTAAGTGATCTGAAATTCTGGGATTGTGTTGCTGTAAAAGCTTATAATGTGCAATCCATTCCATACACAGTTTTGTTAGATAAAGAAGGCAAAATAATAGCAAAAGGATTAAGAGGCGACCAGCTTGAAAAAGCAATTGAACAGGCACTTGCCGGAGACGGGATAGCCGGAGGTTCCGGCGGAACTAATTATGAAGCCAAAGAAGGACACACTCATTCTCATTAATTGTTTAACGCATAATTGATTTTTCATAAAAATATTTTTAATAAAGATCGCTGCAAATTTATTGTAGCGATTTTTTTTATAAGTTGTGATCTGGGTGCGCAAGACCAATACTTCCAGCAGGAAGTGAATTATAAGATCCGTGTTTCGTTGAATGATAAAAAACACGAGCTTTCGGCTTTTGAAGAAATTAAATACATTAATAATTCAGTTACTTCTTTATCTTATATTTATTTTCATCTCTGGCCAAATGGTTATAAAAATCACAAAACTGCTTTAGCGAAACAATTATTGGAAGAAGGAAATACTTCATTTTATTTTTCGAAACCCGAAGAGCGTGGTTTTATTGATAGTCTGGATTTTAAAATAAATGGTCAGACTGTAAAAGTAGAATATGATCCTGAAAACATTGACATCTGTAAACTTATTTTAAGTGAGCCAATGCGGTCTCATGATACCATTCTCATCTCAACGCCTTTTCACGTAAAATTACCGGATGCAAAATTTTCGCGGTTAGGTCATACTGATCAGGCGTATTACATTACGCAATGGTATCCAAAACCGGCGGTGTTTGATAATACAGGATGGCATCCAATGCCGTATTTAAATCAAGGTGAATTTTACAGCGAGTTTGGTTCTTTTGACGTAAGCATTACTGTTCCGCAAAATTATTTATTAGCAGCAACCGGTGATCGGATTGATGCGCCTGAAGAAGAAGAATGGCTGGATACAAAAGTAGCGGAGACAGAAATTTTAATTAAAGCGAACCGATTGACAGATCATAAAAGTACATTTCCCGAATCTGCGCCAACAACTAAAACAATCCGCTTCATGCAATCGAATGTTCATGATTTCGCCTGGTTTGCTGATAAACGTTTTCATGTTTTGCGCGATAAAGTTAAATTACCAAGCAGCGGCAGATTTGTTGATACCTGGGTGTTTTTTACCGACAATGAAGCTTCATTATGGAAAAAGTCATTAGAGTATATAGATGATGCAACATTATTTTACTCTTATTTTGTGGGGGAATATCCCTACAATCATGTTACAGCCATTGATGGTGTAATTGCGGCAGGCGGCGGTATGGAATATCCAAACATTACTGTGATAGGTGCAAGTGGCAACGATTTTAGTTTAGAAACTACTATTATGCACGAAGTAGGGCATAATTGGTTTTACGGTATTCTGGGAAATAACGAACGGGATTATCCATTCATGGATGAAGGTTTAAATTCATTTTATGAAATGCGTTACATACAAGCAAAATATCCGGGCAAAAAATTAACTTCAATTATTGGCCGCGATAGTACTTTTAAATTTTTAGGGTTAAATAAATTCCCGCATAAACATGAATACATGCTGGCATATCTACTTGCAGCCCGGAAAAATTCTGATCAACCCATCAATACTGAAGCAGCAAAATTTACCAAGTTTAATTACGGTGCAATTGTGTATAGTAAAACCGCTGTCGTTTTTGATTATCTTATGAGCGCAGTAGGTAACGAAAAATTTGATGATGGAATGCGTTTTTACTTTGATAATTGGAAATTCAAACATCCGTCATTCCCCGATCTGCAAAAAACATTGGAATACCATTGTGCAATTGATATGAATTGGTTTGCAGAAGGCATGATAAAATCGAAAGGAAAAATAGATTACAAAATTTGCCGTGAAAAAAAATTAGAGAATGGCGCACACATGATATTAGTTAAAGGCAAAGGCAGTGTAATGGGTCCCGTTAGCATCTCAGGTTATAAAAAGGGAAAATTAATTGGACAAGTTTGGTACAGTGGTTTCCGCGGTAAACGTGTTTTTGAATTTCCCCCAAGCGAAATAGATAAGTTTGTGATCGACGGACAAAACACGATGCCTGAGGTAAACAGACAAAATAATACTTTGCGGACAAAAGGTTTATTTAAAAAAGCAGAGCCGCTGCAATTAAATTTCATTGGTAAAATTGATAATCCTGAAAAAACACAATTGAATTTTTTACCAATACTTGGGTACAACGTTTACAATAAGTTTATGTTGGGTATGGCTTTTTATAATTATAGTTTGTTACAGAAAAAATTTGAATTCACGGTAGCGCCCATGTATGCATTTGGAAGTAATACACCTGTTGGATTTGCCGATTTCCAATTT
>DATMPR010000430.1:0-4916 GCA_035567575.1 Bacteroidia bacterium | reverse complement strand
TGTATCCTACCTGAACTCCGGCAGAAAAGAAAAATGACTTCCGGACATAATTAGTGGGGATGTATTCAAAATACAAAGGAGCTTGAATGTAAGAGAGAGCAAGTAAGTTCTTTTTGTAATTAACAAGAGGGTCTACCTTGATTGAAGTATAACTTGAATCAGCATTTAAAGCAATATTATTACTGAATTTAAAATAATTCATACTGTATCCGATAGCCGAACGGAAAGTAAGATGTCTGCCAATTAGCTTTAAAGGCGGAAGATAGAGATTAAAAGCAAGTCCATGAGAAGACGATTTTAATTTCATGGCGTTTGAATTAGGATCAGTGATGTTGTAACGGTTAAAAAAAAGATCAATTCCTAACTTCAATGGAAACTTGCGCGCGCCGACTGCCAGCTTGTTTGAACTTTTTTCAAGTTCTTGATAAGATTTTTCAATAACAGCAGAATCTTTTTTATTCACCTCTATGGTTTTTCCATCCTTTCCGAAAGTATAATTAACAATACTTGATCCGGCAGCTTCTGCATAAATATAGTCGTCAGAATAAATAAGAGTATTTGAAGCTTCGTTTGCCTTAACAAAAACTTCAGGCGCTTTTAGGAAAAATGTTTGCACTCGGCTGGAATCGTTTGCGTTTATATACAGCCGTGAAGCTGATCCACTTAATGTAATTCTGGAATTTCCTTCTGCTTTAACCGTAATTTTATTTGTATTTTTATTAAAGCAAAGATTTGTTTTGCTTTCGTTTTCTGCGGTTATTATCAGGTCATGTGCTTCAATCGAAGTATCTGTCGTAATAGAAGCACGGTTACTGAGAATTATCTCTGACAATACAGGAGCAAGTAATATCAAGGTGTCTGTAGAATTATTCCCGTTCACACTAAGTTTTTCTCCTTGTTGTACAACACTAAGTTCAGTATTCCCTGAAGCCCTCTGGCGGATGTAATAGTAGTATGATCTGTGTTTAATCTGCGATTGATAATTTAATTTCACGTTAGCAACTCCATTTAATACAAGCGTAGAAAAATGAGCAAGTTTGTTAGTATCTAACGGCGACTGTCCCACTACGTTTGTTACAACGAACAGGAAAAGTAAATATATTTTTTTGTTCAGCATCTTTTTTTCTTTAGACTCCAATACCAATTATACAAATATCATCTACCTGATCAAGATTTCCTTTCCATTCATTGAATTTAGAAAGAAGTTTTTCTTTCTGTATTTCCGGTTTAAGTTTAGCATTCTGTTTCAAAAAATCTGCAAGTTGTTTATACATGAATTTTTTTCCTTTTGGTCCGCCAAACTGGTCAGCAAAACCATCGGTAAATAAAAAAATAAAATCCCCGGAATTAAGAAGAAGGGAATGGGAAGTGAAAGTGCTCGGATTCTCGGTTTTTCCAATGGGTTGCTTGTTGGGCACAAGTCTCTCAATGGTATCATTAGTTACATACCAGAGCGAATTATTTGCCCCACTCCATTTTACTTGTCTTGTTTTTTTATTAATGAATGCGAGTGAAATGTCCATACCGTCTTTTACATCCTCACTACTTTTAGAAAATGTTTCAAGAACAAGCTCACGTGTTTTATCAAGGATTTCTCCGGGATCACTTAGGTCAAATTCATTTACGGCTCTGTTAAGCGCGGTGCTGCATACAATGCTTACCATTGCACCCGGAACGCCATGACCCGTACAGTCAGCTGCAGCAATAAGAACATTGCTGTCATTTTCCATTTGCTCCGAAACGTACATCCAGTAAAAATCACCGGCTACAATATCTTTTGGCTGATAAAAAATAAAACTTTCAGGCAAGACACTTTTAACTAAATCATCTGAAGGCAAAATGGCTTGCTGAAGCCGTTTAGCATAAGAAATGGAATCCAAAATCTCTTTTTGTTTTTGTTCCACGTTTTGTTTCTGGAGGGCAATTATCTTTCTTTGATTCTGCGATACCTTTAGACGATTTGCGACAAACACCGAAAACAAAAGCGCAAGAAGTATTCCTGCATATAAAGAATAGCGCTGGGTTGTTTGACTTTTAAGTTCAGCTTCCTTCACGAGCTTATCTTTATTCAATAGCTCGATCTCCTGATCATTTTTTTTGGAGATCAATTCTTTTTTAACAAGGTCGGATTTTTGCTGAGCAATTTCATATTCCTGAACTTTTTTACTTTGGTTAAGAGCATCTACTTCGTGCTGAATCTTTTTCCGCTCAAGTTCTTTCCTTATAAGCTCTGTTTGATTTTTTAGCAGATTCAATTCATTTATCTTTTGCTTTTCGGATAGAATAAGAACTTCTTTTTCTTTTTCGCTTTGCTTATGTAAAAAATCGCTGTTAAGCTTTTGCATTTCTATTTCACTAAGCTTTAGTTTCAGATCGCCATTTCTTATTTCTACATCCTTGATGCTATCTTGCAGTTTGGCCATTTCGGCCTCATTCTTTTTCAGATCAATAAGATTATCTTTATTCTTATCATCTTTTACTTTATCAAAATTGAAGTTGTGAGTTAAAGGGTCGTAATAAATTTGTAAAATAGGGGCTTTAAGCGCGTTGTAATTTACGCCAAGTAATTGCTTTGTCAATGTGACTTCCCTTATTGAAAAACCGGTAAAACCAATTTTACAGCGTTGTTTGGGAACGTGTGAAGTATTAATTTCAAATGATTTGCTGATATATTTTGGCTTGGAAATAACAACGAGATAAGTGACAGAATCTACTATGGGTAAATATACCAAGAGTTCTCCGTTTATCCCCGTCTGAAATTTTTGAATACTGAGAGAATTACGAAACACTTCAACATTAGTGCCGGATGAAGAAACTCCCTCGACACTGACTCTTGTCATAAAAGGCAGTTTGCAAATTTCCTGAGAAAGTAGAATGTTTTCCTTTGTAAAGAGGAAAATAAGAAGAAAAAGGCTATGTTTTGTTATTCTCAAATTTTGTTTAGAAAACATTCATAACGAAGATAATTAATTTTTAGTGAAAGCCAAACTTAGATTATAACACGGGTTGTACTTTTTGACACCGAATTAAAAAACATAAGAAGCTACCCGAACCTAGTTAGAGATGTTTTAAATATTGCATTAAAAAGATACAGGCGAGGTAATTAATATTGAAATAAGAAATGCGCTTGGTCAGCTTGTGTACAAAGCGGATAAGCTGAATGCGGAGCGTACAATAAATACAAGCGAGTTTGCGGAGGGGATGTATGTGCTGATGATAAGTTGCTGGGATGATGTGAAGGTGCAGAAGTTTGTGAAAGCTGCGAATACGAATTAGTATCTACGAATACGAATTGGTACGAATATACGAATCTGTGCGCAGTGTTTAGTCGGCAGTAGCAGTTGGCAGTTATAAAATACAGTTTAAAAAATGGTAACGATGCTAAAAAAACTTTCGGGTGGAGATGTGATAGATATACGTAAGGTAATGTTTTGAATAACGCTGATATTAGCCGTGATTGCTTTTCCGATTTTGATATGTAATATATGAACTTTAAAACTTATTTTATTTCTAACCTAAATACTTTTGAGGTTTTACGGTCTTCTTTTAAACGGTCAACGATCAGAGTTTCACTTACTGATTCAAAACCCCTTGGCTGAAGTTTTATATCTTCTTCTTTAATGTCAAAAATAGATTGTTTCGACATTTTTCCTTCAGCATCAATTTTTACAGCAGTCAAAAAACCACCACGACCGGCCATGTGCTGCGCCGGTGTTTCGTTCAATGATAAATTAGCATTTTTTGCATTATCTAAATAAAAAAAGTAATTATCTCCTTTATAAGTATGGTGATGAAATCCCAGATCTGCAGTACCCGCACCTTTTTGATATTTGGGGATCTTGCAGCACCAAACAGTTTTACCATCTTTATCGGCTTTTAAAACGAGGATGTCATTATAATAATAGGTATAAGTAGTAGTTGTTGTTCTTCCATTGTAGTACGTATGCTGCACAACATAATATTCTTCACCAATAATTGTAACGCTGCCGTCGATTCCAAAAACAACTTTTCTTAAATTAAGATTGGAAGCTTCCAGCTTATCGTCTTTTTCTTTTTCTTCCATTTTACGTTTTGTTCTTTCACTCTCATAAGCTTGCAAAACTTGTTTCGGGAACTCGCAATAAGTTGTGTTTAGTTTTTTAACCGAGTTTTTGTCATCATATTCCATTCTGATAATGTAAGCGCCATCAGAACCTCCGCCTTTACGGCTGGAATAGTAACCTGTAATAATAATATCGTGTTTCAGATCTTCTGATAATACAACATCATTGGTGAATTTCCCGTCTAAACCGATCTTAATAGCTTGCATGACATTATCTTTTTGGTTAACGCGCATTAACTCATAACGGTACAAACCTCTGTTTTCTTTCGTTTCCCCGTCAACCGAGTTATTTAATTTTACCTGCGCCAATAAATAAATATTTCCTTTCGAATCAATTTCTTTATCTAAAATATCCATGTCGGCTTCTGTATACGGCATTTCAATTTGGTGAGAGTACAAGGATTTCATTTGGCTATCGAAAAGATAAAAACCAATTATGTCTTTATTGAATCTGTCTCTTCTTTCTGTTGGTTTCAAACGGTCGGTCATTAACATCATCGTACTATCCGCCGAATAATCAAAATGGTATTTTCCCGTATTTAAGGCAAGTCGTCCTGATTCGGCTAGCTTAATTGGTTTGCTTCCCAGCTTAAATGTTTTTTTATCTAAAGGAAGCGCCCACAATTGTTCCTGCTCTTCTTTTCTGTGCCAGGTTGAATACAAAAAGTAGAAATCATTTTTTACACAAAAAAGACCTTCTGTTTCATAACCTTCTTCCATCTTTATAGAAGTGGTTTCCTGTTTTTTAATATTATTGAATTTTTCATCATAGATCTGAAAGATCATATCTTCCTGAGTACGATAATACACTTCT
>DATMPR010000429.1:0-2114 GCA_035567575.1 Bacteroidia bacterium | reverse complement strand
GCACTATCATTTTCGATAAAACAAAATACTTTGTTTGGTTCTCCATAATTATTGCTGTGTTATCCGTTACAATAATTTACAACACACCGGTGCCGTTATTTAGTCCTGCACTTTATTTGCTTGCTGTTATGTCAGTAATGTTCGTTTCCATTATTGCAACTTACATACGTTTACGTTTATCTGACAGGCTTGTATTTGCAAATACGGTGATCAACGATGGCGGCTCTATTGTGATGGCGGCTAATAAAAACGGTGATGTAATTTATATTAATAAAAGATTTACTGAAGTTTTGGGATTTACCGAAGAAGAAGTTCTTGGGCAAGGCTGGTGGAAAGTTCGTAAAGTGATCAGTAATGATAAAAATCCTTATGATAAAATTACAAAAGGTGAAATAGAAAGCACGGCCACCGTTTTACTGGAAACAAAATATAAAGGACAGCGCTGGATACAATGGAATAATACAAAATTAGACAGCGGCATTTTTTTGGGAATTGGTAATGATATAACTGAACGCCGCGAATACGAGCAGCAGTTCAGGAAGTTAGTTGAGAACGCAAAGGATATTATCTACACTACTGATAAAACAGGAAACTTTGATTATATAAACGATGTTACGGTACAATACACCGGATACAGCAAAGAAGAAGTAATTGGAAAAAGTTTTAAATTTTTAGTTCGGGAAGATCACAAACATAAAATTGAAACTTACTACAAAGAACAAATTAAAAACAAGATCAGAGAATCGTATCACGAATTTCCTTTTACAACAAAAGATGGCAAAACTCTTTGGGTTGGCCAGTCAGTATTATTTAAATACAACGATAAAACCAATGTTTACGAAGGGGCGCAAGTTATTTGCAGAGATGTTACCGAACGGGTTTTAGCACAGGAAAAATTAAAGCAGCACAATTCCGACTTAAACGTAATTAACGTAGTAAAAGAAATTATTCTGGCCTCACAGGAAACAAAAAGCATGTATGCAAAAATATTAATGATGCTTGGCGATAATTCGGATAAAAGTAATTTTTTCAGCATAAACATTTTTGATAAATACAAACCGCTTTTACACACTCACTGTTTAAATACATCTGATAAAAAAATAATTTCTTCAAGTCATGAGATAAATGCCGGCTTAATAAACCGGTTCAATGATTTTGATAATTATATTCTTAATTTTACCGGTAATGAGGAAGCCCAAGATCTTTATAAAAATTTACATCAGCCGGTTGATACTTACAGATCAGCTGTAATAATCCCAATTGCTAATACCCTTAAAACTTACGGTTTTCTTGGTTTTTTTGCGCGTGAAGAAAATGCGTACACAACCGACACCACAATTATGGTAAAGGATATTTGTACCAGCTTTGCTAGCTTCTTTGTGCAATACGAACAAAATCAGATAATAGAAAATTATTCGAAACAATTGGAGATCTTAAATGAATCCAAAACAAAACTTATTTCTAACAATAATTTAGATGATGTTTACAAGGGCATTATTGATCTGCTTTCAGATAATATTGAGAATGCTTATCGCGTAAGTATTTTGGTTCATGATCTGGAACGTAACGCCGGAACCTTGCATTTCAAAGATCCGGAGTCACCTGAAATGACAATTAAGTTTATTTCGACCAAAGAAATTCCAAATATTCCCAATCATTTAAAAGGACAAATTTACGAGCGTCCTGATTTTGATAATGATCCTGATCTTGGTGTAGAAGATAAAAAATGGCGTGAGAGAGGGATTAAATCTGTGATCAGTTTACCAATAACCATTAACGATAAATTATTTGCATCCGTAAATCTATTATCAAAAGTGGCGTATAATTTTACCGATCAGCAAAAAGCATTGATAAAAGAAATAAATGAATCGGCTGCTACTGTAATTGAACAAATTCAGTTCAAAGAGATCATCTCCCTAA
The DNA here is from genome assembly GCA_035567575.1 of Bacteroidia bacterium. GTDB lineage: Bacteria > Bacteroidota > Bacteroidia > B-17B0 > Aurantibacillaceae > JAHEYG01. The sequence continues at coordinate 194 of DATMPR010000429.1, read as the reverse complement.
AAAATCAGGATATATCGGATAACATTAATTACGCGCGCCGCATTCAAAGCGCTTTAATGCCAACCGAAGAATTACTGCACGAACTTTTACCTGAGTCGTTTTTAATTTTTAGTCAGCGTGATTCTTTAGGCGGCGATTTTTATTGGTTCGAGAAGCGCGATGAAAATATTTTTGTTGCTGTTGGCGATTGTACC
>DATMPR010000428.1:0-4055 GCA_035567575.1 Bacteroidia bacterium | reverse complement strand
TCTGTCAACACCATTTAATTGTAATGTGTATTGGTGAAAAACATGAGTTGAATGTTTTACGCGTTTTGGAATTTTAATTTTTGAATGGTTAGCAAATGCTTTATCATAATAATCAGCTACTTTATTTCTTGCTGCGGCATATTCATCCAAGTGCTGCAATTTAATTTTTAAGATGGCTGCCTGAATTGTGTCCAATCTTGAATTCACACCTAAAACATCGTGTACATATTGCACGCTTTGTCCGTGATGCGAGATCATTTTCATTTTAGCTGCAAGTGTTTCATTATTCGTGTACATAGCACCGCCATCACCATAACATCCTAAATTTTTACTAGGGAAAAACGATGTACAGCCAATTGTTCCAATAGTTCCGGCTTTTACTTTTTTACCATCACTGAATGTATAATCAGCGCCAATAGCTTGTGCCACATCTTCAATAACAAATAAATTATGTTTTTTAGCAACTGTCATTATGCGTTCCATATCCGCGCATTGTCCAAACAAATGTACAGGTACAATTGCTTTTGTTTTTGGCGTAATAGCTTTTTCAATTGCTTCAATATCGATGTCAAATGTATCAGGATAAACATCCACCAGTACAGGTTTCAAACCTAATAAACCAATTACTTCTGCAGTTGCTACATAAGTAAAATCAGCAGTAATAACTTCATCACCCGGTTTTAGATCTAAAGCCATCATTGCTATTTGCAACGCATCTGTTCCATTCGCGCACGGAATAACATGTTTTACCTTAAGGTATTTTTCCATGTCGGCCTGAAACTCCTTTACAGCGGGACCGTTAATAAAAGCGGTATTATCAATTACCTGAGCAATGGCTGCATCAACCTCTGTTTTAATTTTCAAATACTGACCTTTTAGATCAACCATTTGAATTTTTTTTGTAGTTGTGGTCATATTAATTTAAGAGATGCGAATTTAACGATTTTAGAGCAATTATTTAAAATACTTTTGGGTGGCATTTAAAAACCAATCGGGCGCAACACAGGGCTTATTCTTAGCTTTATCTATAAATACTAATGTTACTTTTCCCGTATTTAATAATTCATTTTGCGCGTTGTAACATTCATAATCAAACACTATACGGGCAGATCGCGGCATTTCCTTTACCATTGTTACAATAGTGATCTCGTCGTCGTAAAACGCCGGTTTTTTATAATTTATTGTATAGTCAATAACAGGCATTAGTATGCCTCTGTTTTCCACATCTTTATAGCTAAAACCTAATTCACGCATTGCTTCCACCCTCCCCACTTCGTAATATTGGGCATAAACTCCGTAATAAGCATAACCCATTTGATCGGTTTCTCCGTAGCGGACTCTTAATTTAATTTCGGCTTTGATCATAAACGATTAATTTAGCAAATATAATTTATATAAATGATAAGGCTTTTAAGATACTGCATATTCTTAGTTATTTTAAGCGCTTGCGCCTCTCATCTCCATATTTCAGAGGTAAAATCCACACATTACGAGCTAAAAGCCTTTAAAAACGACTCTATAGCCAATTTAAACATACTTCCATACAAAGAGAAACTTGATGTAGAAATGAATGTGGTTATCGCTTATAGCGATAGCGCTTTAACGAGGGATGGTTATGAATCTTCATTAGGGAATTTCGTTTTATTGGCGGTTAAAGAATACGTTAAAACGAATAACCCTGAAATTGCCGGAAATTGCGTTTTATTCGTAAACAGAGGAGGGTTAAGGAATAATCTGCCGAAAGGCGCAATAACAAAAGGAAACATTTTTGAATTAATGCCTTTTGATAATGAACTGGTGTCACTCAACATAAGCGGCGAAAAATTAAAGGAAAGTATTGAAGCAATGTTAAAGGACAATAAATTAATTAGTTTTGATTTACGTATGGATGTTAAAAATAAACAAGTAGAAAATATTATTGTTAATGGTTCACCATTTGATTTAAATAAAAACTATTGGGTGGTAACAACTGATTATTTAGCAATGGGCGGTGATAATTGCGGTTTTTTTGGGAAACCAATTTCTTACGAGACCACAGGCATAAAATTAAGGGATGCAATTATTACCTATTGCGGATCGTTAACAAAAAATAACACACATATAAAACCTTTGAGATTTGAGCAAATTAAATTTTCAAAATAGACGCGATTTTTTAAAATATTTTGTAGGAGGCACAATTGCGCTTTCGGGTTTTAATGTTTTTGCCAATGATCTGGTGAAGAAAGAAAAAATAAAAAAATTAACAATATTATATACGAATGATCAGCACAGCCGCATTGAACCTTTTCCGGATAATGATCCGAAATATGCCGGACAAGGAGGTTTTGCAAAACGGGCAACAGTTATAAAACAAATTCGCAAAGAGCAAGAGAATGTTTTATTATTAGATGCCGGCGATATTTTTCAGGGCACACCTTATTTTAATTACTACCATGGTGAATTGGAATTTAAATTAATGTCGCAAATGGGTTATGATGCCGCCACTTTAGGAAATCATGATTTTGATATGGGTATTGAAAATATTGTGAAACAAATGCCACATGCCTCTTTTCAATTCATCAATTGCAATTATAATTTCGTCGACACCGAACTCGCAGGAAAGATCTTGCCCTATAAAGTTTTTAATAAGGGCGGATTAAAGATCGGTGTATTTGGAATTGGCATTGAGTTAGAGGGACTTGTGGAAAAACGCCTATTTGCCAATATAAAATATAATAGTCCGATTGATTGTGCAAATTCAAGTGCACATCATTTAAAACATAATATGAAGTGCGATTACATTATATGCCTGAGTCACTTAGGATATAAATATGATTCGTCGAAAATAAGTGATGTTGTTTTAGCTTCACAAACAAAGAACATCGATTTAGTAATTGGTGGCCATACACATACCTTTTTAAATGAACCTGTAAATGCCACAAATTCAGAAGGAAAACCAATGTTAATTACACAAGTAGGTTGGGCCGGAATTTGGCTCGGACAAATTGATATTATTTTTTCTGACAGAGGAGAAAAGATACTTGAAACAGGTCGTAAACAAAATATTTAAATTTCCAAAAAAAAAGTAATTTTTTCCGAAAATAAATTTTTTTGGAAATTTGTTGCGTAAATAAATAAACAATGTATATTTACAAACAATTACTCGTTAATATCATTTAAACATACTATACACATCATATAAAACTTATTTAGGATTATGAAGGAGAAGACATCAGAACAGGTTTGGAACAATTGTCTGGAAGTTGTGAAAGATAACGTAAGCCCGCAAAATTTCAAGACATGGTTTGATCCGATTAAGCCTGTTAAACTTACTGAGAGTGTTCTAACAATTCAGGTTCCTTCACAATTTTTTTACGAATGGCTCGAAGAGCATTACATTACTCTGATCAAAAAAGTTATTCGTAAAGAGCTTGGTACAGAAGGCAGATTAGAATACAGCATCGTAATGGATAACGGCACAGGTAAAACTGAAACGCCAATTACATTCAAATTACCAAACATCAATACCAATTTAAAGAACCCTCACGTATCTATGCCAATTGATACGAGCGCTAATCCAATTAAAAATCCATTTGTAATTCCGGGTTTAAAAAAGGTTCAGGTAGAATCTCAATTAAATCCTAACTACAGCTTCGATAATTTTGTTGAAGGCGATTGTAACCGTTTAGCACGCAGCGCAGGTTTCGCAGTAGCACAAAAGCCGGGCGGAAACGCTTTCAATCCATTATTAATATATGGTGGTGTCGGTTTAGGAAAAACTCACTTAGCTCAAGCCATCGGTATTGAAGTAAAAAAGAATTTCCCTAATAAAACTGTTCTTTATGTTCAGTCAGAAAAATTCATTACACAATTTATCGAATCTATCCGTAACAATAACCAAAATGATTTCGTGCATTTTTATCAAATGATCGACGTATTGATCATTGACGATGTACAATATTTTGCAGGTAAAGAAAAAACACAGGATGTGTTCTTCCATATCTTTAACCACTTACACCAATTAGGCAAACAAGTTATTTTAACTGCTGACCGCGCTCCTGTAGATATTCAGGGAA
>DATMPR010000427.1:0-4065 GCA_035567575.1 Bacteroidia bacterium | reverse complement strand
ATATTCTTGGCGGCCTACCTTATTCCAATCAGATCGATACTTTAGTATTCTATTATAAATATATTCCCGGCGATCCAAGTGATAACGCTGAGTGTTATATTAATTTTAAAAAGAACGGTTCTCAGTTGCCCTTTCAGGCGTTTACGAGTATGTCCATTTCACCCTCTTACCAAAAAATATCAATGCCGTTTAATGTCGGTTCAACGCCTGATACGATCGTTATCAGTTTCCGTTCATCAAAATATCCTTATCTTAATGCTTATGTCGGATCCGATCTGAAAATGGATAATATGTATCTTACATCGCAACAAATTCCTATTTCCGATTTTATTGCGCCGCTGTTTGGTTGTGTTGGCCAAAACATTCAACTCAATGATAAATCCGGCAACATGGCTAATGCATGGGGCTGGATCATGCCTGGCGGTAATCCGGGAAGTTCAACTGCACAAAGTCCGACCGTATTTTATAATTCGCCAGGAACAAAAACCGTTAGTATGATTGCCAGTAACCAGTTTGGTTCCGGAAGTCTTATTTCAAAATCAATTACTATTTTCACCGTTCCTATTGTGGCTTCAACTTCAACCGTTACAGCGTGTGGCGGCGGTAATGCTGTATTAATTGCCAGCGGTGCTAATTCTTATACATGGAGCACAGGTTCAAATTCTTCAAGTATTACTGTTACCCCCAGCGTAACTACAATTTATACTGTGGTTGGTACAACAAACGGTTGTTCCGATTCAGGTGTGGGAGCTGTTGTCGTACCGTTAGTTCCAAAACCTGATATCTGCATGGTGACGGTTGACAGTTTAAATAATTATAACGAAATATATTGGGATAAAACAGCATACCCTAATTTAGATTCAATGATCATTTACCGCGAAGTTATCTCTAATACTTACAAAAGAATTGGAGCAGTTTCAAAATCAGCTTTAAGCATGTTTGTTGATACAATGCGGAGTATTGGTCCGGCAAACGGAGATCCGAATATATCTACTTACCGTTACAAAATTCAAGTGCGTGATACTTGCGGACAATACGGCCCAAAAAGTTTATGGCACAACACCATATTTTTTACACATAGTGCAGGAACATTTTTCTGGACAAACAATTACATGATCGAAGGCCCTCTTAATCCGGTTCAAACATATAGCTTAATGGTTTGTCCGAATCCAACTGCTTCTGCAGTCTATCAATTGGTTGGTACTACTACGGGAAATCAAAGTACATTAAATGATCCTTTTTATTCTTATTACCAAACTACTGCCGACTGGCGGGTATTTGCAGATCTGGGTTATGTATGTACGCCAACCCAAAAATTTGGAAATAATTCAATTATGCTAAAGGCAACTAAAACACGGAGTAATATTCAGAATAACCGCATCAGTCAAATTGGAATTCATGAACTTAGTTTCAAAAATAAATTCAGAGTTTATCCAAATCCAACAAGCGACATTTTAAATATTGATCTGGTAAGTTCTAATGAAGATATGGATGTTGTAATTACTAATGTGTTAGGACAAGTTATCTATACCGATAAAATAAATAAAGGTGTAAATAACAAAGTCGTAAATGTGAGTAGTTTTGCAAAAGGCGTTTATAGTTTAATAATAAGCAGTCAAAGCAATAAAGCAGTTTATAAAGTTGTTGTTGAATGATAATAAATTGGTAGGAGTAAGAAATTTTTATCTTCTGACAATTATTTTTTTGTTTAGAACAGTGTTTCCATCAGATACTTTAACTATATATTCCTCATCGTAAATGGTTTTCAGGTCGAAATACGCTAAAGTACTCCCTTGGTAGAGTATTGTTTTTTGTACTAGTTTTCCGGTTATATCAACCAATTCAACATCTAAATTAATTTTGTTTAAATTATTTATTTGAACAATGATCATATCGCTTGCGGGATTTGGAAAAACTTTAGCGCTAATTGCAACTTCAGTATTATTTATTCCCGCTGCAGAAGAAGTATATGTTGTTGTGGATTCAGTAATGGAAGTAACTTTTACAGCGACTTTTGTTCCATAAAAAGTTGGACCAACTGCATACGGATATGCCGAATTCCAATTTTTATCTACAGTCGCAAAATAACAATAAGTTCCTGCAGGATATTCAGGTGTAACACAAAATCTTCCGTTATGGTCATCCAAATAATCCGGTGTTAAAGTTGATGTCGTATTATATTGATAATCCTCTCTGAAATAACCTAAAGGATAAGTTGTGCTAACATTTGGTCCCGGTGTAACGGCAACTGTGCTTCCCGCGTAAGTTGTTCTCACTGTAATGCTTCTTAAAGCATAACTCGATTTCATTCTTACAATTCCGCCTGTGCCATCTGCATTTTTATATCCGTAAGCACCGTAAATTGGAAATCCATCATACGCAAATCCAATTAGCGGCGAGTGAACTGTGCTGTCGATCGCATATAAACCATCTGCGTTATAAATAACACAAACTGTTGAAATAACTGCAAGATCTAATTTAAACGCGCTTGGGTTTTGGTGATGATGATAATTTCCCATTGCGGGATGCCCTTTTGAACAATCAAATCCAATTCTTTCTCCAACAACAGCGTCTCTGTTCCAAACGCCGTCACCCATGCCGCCAAGTGGACCACCTTTTAAAGAGCCCGTAGAGTTTTGCCATGAAACACCATCTCTGTAATCAAACAAAGCAACACCATTAATAAAAACGCCGATATTACCACCTGTAGTACTAATTGGTGTTGATGTATTTTGTACAGGCGCTAAAGGAAATTTAAATATTGCATTTTGATCACTCGCTAAAGATGGATTGCCATCCAAAAATGGACCGGTGATATAAGAAGGAATTCCTCTTGTAGAAACATATACCCAACTTGAAGAATATTGTACTGTCTGACAATTTACTAAAGTTGCATCCGTAAACGGAGTGGGATTTCCGCTTACATAATGACGGCCGGTTACTGATGTGTTTTGCAGCCATCCTGATATTACAGGATTAATCTGGGCATTTAGCATTTGTAAGCCAAAAGCAAAAGTTGATAAAAACAATGTTATTTTAATTCTCATAGTTTAAGATTTATTTAGTTAGACGTTATTAATTATTAAATCCCTCGTTTAATTATTATTTTTATTTTAGTCACTCTGAGCTTGCCGCAGGGTTAAATTATTTTTTGGATCGTTATGGTTTGTGTTATATATAAAGGCTTTATCGGTTAAAGTTAATAAGAAGGCGATCAGATCTACTTTTTCATTGGAAGTGAGGATTATTGGCGCATCTAAATTTTTAGATAAGGTGGCACTTTTTTGAATTCCTGTTGTATAATGTTTTAAGACTTCAGATAACCTTTTAAATCTTCCGTCGTGCATATAAGGAAATGAAAATTCAATGTTCCGAAGGGTAGGAACTTTAAACTTCAATGAATCCATTTTATTTTTGGTGATCTTCATTCTGCCGTAGTCTTTTAAAGTTGTATCAACAGGTAACCCGTTATTTTCGAAATTAAAGTTACTGAACAAAGGTTCTTTATGACAGGAAGCACAATTTTTTTGAAATAATTTATAACCGTTCTCTTCCTGCAAAGTAAATTTTGTTTGCTTGCGCATTACGCTGTCGTATTTAGAGTTTGCGCTGATCAACGTTAGCATAAATTGCGAAAGTGCTTTTAAAATATGTTCGCCTGTAATATTACTATCGTCAAATGCTTTTAAAAAAAGTAAAGGATAATTTTTTGATCGCTGTAATTTCAAAATAACATTTTCTATTTTCTCTCCCATTTCATCAGGATGACTAATTGGAGCAAGCGCTTGTACGTCGAGATGATTTACCGCGCCATCCCACATAAATACTGGCTGCCAGGCTAAATTCATTAAAGCGGGGGAATTTCTTATGCCGATTCTGTCGTTAATACCATGACTAAGATCGTGATCGATATGCGTAAATGCAGAGTAGGGTGAATGACAGCTTGCGCAGGAGATTGTGTTATTTTGAGAAAGAATTGGATCGTAAAATAAAATCCGTCCCAGATCTATTTTTTTTGCAGTTAAAGGATTTTTTTCAAAATCATAAATAGGTTTTGGCCAATTT
>DATMPR010000426.1:0-3413 GCA_035567575.1 Bacteroidia bacterium | reverse complement strand
AAAAAGGTTTAGAAAAATTAACTGCGTTCCCGTTAATTTATTGCGATACCTATATGGCTTCGGAAGGTTTTTTCGCTTATCAGGAAAGACCTAATGAACTTCAGGCGATGAAGTTGATGTACGACAATAAAGTGTTTTTTGAATTCATTGCTTTTAATGAAAGAAATTTTGATGCTGATGGAAATTTAAATCAAAATCACACCGCATTAACAATAGGCGAAGTTGAGTTGGATAAAGATTACGCTATCATCATAACAAATTGCGCGGGAGCATGGCGTTATATTTTAGGAGATACAGTTAAGTTTACAGATCTGCGCCGCTGCGAAATTTTAGTCACAGGCCGCATAAAACATTTCTTAAGTATGTGCGGCGAACATTTATCGGTAGATAACATGACACGTGCTGTAAAATTAAGTGCGGATGACCTGGGAATTGAAATTAATGAGTTTTGTGTAACCGGAATTCATTATGAGAATTTATTTGCTCATCATTGGTATGTTGGCGTAAATAAAATGGCAGATGAAAAAGTACTTAAAGAAAAAATCGACGCACACTTAAAAGAATTGAATGACGATTATAAAGTGGAACGTACAGCTGCTTTAAAAGAAATAATAGTTACGGTTTTACCCGATGACGTATTTATTGATTTTTTAGCAACAAAAAATAAATTAGGTTCACAAAATAAATTTCCCCGTGTTTTAAAGGGAAAAATTCAAGATGAATGGTTAACGTTTTTAGAAACTAATAAGAAATATTGTTCTTAAGTTTAATATATCCAACCATAATAATTGTTCTCTTGCTCACTTTTTCTTTTGGGCCGGCGTTTTTTGCGCTTATTAATACAGGAATAAAACACGATTATAAACACGGTGCAATTCTTGCAACAGGAGTTGTGTTGAGTGATCTGTTTGTGTGTCTCATTATTATTTTCATGGTACACTATGGCGCTATTAATTTTTTGCAGGACGAAAAACACCAGCGGTTTGCCGGAATTTTAGCAGGAATAATTTTAGTTGCATTCGGCGCTTTTCATTATAGAAGGCCGATCAGCAAATCGGAGGAGAGCACAGAAATTAAAGCCCCGTCATCCCGGCTTTTATTGTTTAAAGGTTTTTTTCTGAATTTATTTAATCCTGCAGTTTGGTTTTTATGGTTGGGAAATGTAACCGGCGTTGGCAAATCATTTAACTATTCAGTTATTAAAATGATCATTTATTTTTCAATGGTGTTGGGATTAGTTCTTACTGTTGAATTATTTAAGATGTTTTTAGCCGGAAAAATCAAAAAGTTTCTGACCGACCGTACCATGTACATTATAAATTATATTACCGGCACTTTATTAATAATTTTTGGAGTAGTATTAATTTATAACCACTATTTTGAGCACTAATGAACGAAGAGAAATTTAATGATCTGAGAAAGAAGCTCGACGAAACTCAAAGCTACCCGTCGGTTTACATGTTTAAGTTTATCATGGATGCGAGTAACCGGAAAATTGCTTTAGTTGAAAATCTATTCAGTGAGAACGCCGAAATTTATACTAAGGAAAGTGATAAAGGAAAATACATCAGCATCACAATTACTGAAGTAATGATGAGTACTGAGGAAATTATTGGTATTTATAGTAAGGCCGCTGAAATTGAAGGTGTAATGCTGTTGTAATGTCGGTTTATTCAATTTCAAATAATTCAATTTCAATTTCTGTTAATACATCAGGTGCAGAATTAATTTCCCTGAAAAGCAATAATAACGAGTTGTTATGGCAAGCGGATAAATCTGTTTGGCCGCGTTATGCTCCCGTTTTATTTCCTATAGTTGGGAAAGTAAAGAATAATCAAATAACCATTAACAATATAACTTATAACCTTCCACAACACGGTTTTGCACGTGATAAGGAATTTGTTTTGGTGGAGGAAAAAGATAATTGTCTGGAATTTGAATTAACAGCGGACGAACAAACTTTAGCTATTTATCCATTTCATTTTTCTTTGCGAATCCGTTATGAATTGGAAGCAATTGGTATTAAAATAAAATACATTGTTTTTAATCCCGCTGGCGAAATATTACCGTTTAGCATTGGCGCTCATCCGGGATTTAATTGTAAACGCGTAGCGGACGAAAGCCTGGAAGATTTTTATTTGGAGTTCGAAAATAAAAAAGAATTAGTAGGAGAAAAATTAAATGATGGTTTGTTGAGTGGTGAAAGCTATTCGATAAAACTGAATGAAAATAAATTGCCTTTAAACCCGGATCTTTTCAATAACGATGCTCTGGTTTTTAAGAATAGGCAAATAGAAAAAGTAAAACTCTGTTCAACAAAATCAAAAACACAAATTATCTTTAATTGCAAGAACTGGCCGTATTTTGGCATTTGGAGTAAAAAGGGTTCGGACTCTTTTGTTTGTTTGGAGCCATGGCATGGCATCACCGATTCGTTAAATGCAAAAGGGGATTTTAATAACAAAGAAGGAATTATAAAGTTAGAAGCTTACAAAGCTTTTGAAACTGCTTACAGTTTTGAGATCCATCAGATTTTTTAATTAACAGATCAATTATTTTTTGCTTTTTGCTGGATCCACTTAAATATGAGTGAAGTTTTGCATTTGTCTAAATTACCATAAGGAGGCATAGGTTTTGAAGTGGAGATCATTTGTGAATACAATAAACTGTAATTAGGATTTATTGTATCAATATAGCCGCTGCCATGCTTCATTAAATTAGCATAAGCAACTGTGGCATCTAAGCTTAGGTGACCTGAAGGATTGGAACCTGTATGGCATCCTGAAGTATTGCAATATTTATCGAAAACAGGAATAATATCATTTGAGAATGATACCGTTTCAGGTAGTGTGCAATCCGGTTTAATATATCCTTTATCATCTTTGCATGAAAAAAAAGTAATGCCAGCAATAACCAATGCAACCGGCATTACAATTTTTATCAAAAAGACATGATATTTTATAAAACGCATTTTTATCTATTCATAAATAAACATTGCAGGAATATTATTTACAATTTGCGTTGCAAGTGTGCCTGAATTAGCAGCCGGTGTACTTATATTTAAATTAGCACTATTATTTAGTTTAATGCCGTTAAATAAATTATTATAATAAATTTTAATATGGATAAATTGCGTTTGATCCGGTAACACCGAATAATTTTGATCGGGCATTACAACATTTTTTAAGCTCGCATTTGTACCTATTTTATAGACAAAAGGCTGCATTTGAGAAGCAGGTAAATTACCTGCATTTGATGTGTCAATTTTGCCTTGAAAGTTTACAAAAATATAACCTTGCCATGGTTGTACGGTGTTTCCAAACCACATGTTTGGTCTGTAAAATGTACTGTCAGATGGCTCGGGCAATAACGAATTTGTTGCAGCTGATAAACCAACGTTAAAACGGATAGAT
>DATMPR010000425.1:0-16222 GCA_035567575.1 Bacteroidia bacterium | reverse complement strand
GCATCCGATTCTTTTCCGCGTAGTTTAAAATTGCAATGCGCTAATTCAAAATGATATCCGGCTTCTTTTAAAAGCATAGCCAATACAACTGAATCTATTCCGCCGCTAAAAGCCAATAATAGTTTATCGGTTTTGCCGAATAATTTGTTTTTAGATATGTTCGATTTGAAATGTTCTAACACTAAACAAAGGTAACAAATTGACAGGATTGATTAAAAACAACAAGAATTATCTAAATATTGAATTTTAGCAATGGTAATTACTAAGTTTTTATGTAAAATTGCAGATAATTCCAATGTTATGGGGAAAAATGTAAATATTATTGGTGCGGGGCTGGTTGGTTCTTTACTTTCCATTTATTTAGCGAAAAAGGGATATAAAATAAATATTTACGAGCGACGTCCTGATATGCGCACTGCAAAAATTTCGGCAGGTAAATCCATAAATCTGGCATTAAGCGATCGTGGGTGGCGTGGATTAGAAGGAGTTGGTATTGCCGATGAGATCCGGAAAATTGCAATTCCAATGTATGGTCGTTTTATTCATCACAAAGATAGCTCAACTGCATTTCAGCCCTATGGTAAAAATGATCAAGCTATTTATTCTGTATCACGCGCAGAAATAAATATGCGCTTGATGGATCTTGCCGAACAAAAAGGCGGCGTGAAAATTCATTTTAATGAGCGTTGCACACAGATTAATCGCGCGACTCTCGAATCACAATTCATAAATGAAGAAACTCAAAAAACAAGTTCAGCAACAAGCGATTTAATTTTTGGTTCTGATGGCGCCTTTGCTGCCTCACGTTTAAACATGCAATTAACAAGCGACCGGTTTGAATACAACCAGCATTATATTTCTGCGGGTTACAAAGAATTAATTATTCCACCCGGTCCTGATGGCTCTTTCTTAATTGAGAAAAACGCATTACACATTTGGCCCCGCGGAAATTTCATGATGATCGCATTACCAAACATGGATGGGAATTTTACCTGCACTTTATTTTTACCATTTGAAGGCGAAAGGTCATTCGAGAAATTAAAAACAAAAGAAGAAGTAAAAAAATTCTTTGATGAAGAATTTCCGGATGCTGTTCCTTTAATGCCAACATTGCTCGATGATTTTATGCATAATCCTGTTTCATCATTGGTAACAGTAAAGTGTTTTCCATGGACCTTCGACAATAAAGTTGCTTTAATTGGTGATGCAGCACATGCGATCGTTCCTTTTTTCGGACAAGGTATGAATTGCGGTTTTGAAGATTGTGTGGTGTTGAATGAATTAATTGATAAGCACAAAGAAGATTGGAATAAAATAATGCCCGAGTATCAAACCTTACGTAAACCCGATGGAGACGCAATCGCAGATTTAGCAGTTGCTAATTTTATTGAAATGCGCGATAAGACCGCAGACCCAAAATTTTTATTGCAAAAGAAAATCGAAGCGCGCTTTAATTCAAAATACGCTGATAAATGGATACCGCTTTATTCGATGGTGACTTACAGTCCGGACATCCGCTACAGCACAGCTTTAAAAGAAGGACAAAAACAGGAAGCCATCATGCAAAAAATTATGGCAATACCGGGTATTGAAAATAAGTGGGACACTGAAGAAGTAGAAAAAGAAATTCTAAAAAATATTTAATTTTTTTATTAATTTACTTTTCCTTAATCCAATTCTCAACCTCAGTTTGATTAAGCTGCATGTAATTAACCCAATGCTCAACAACGGAATTATTGATGAGGTAAATGGTTGGTAAATTGGTCCCGGCTAAATAAATAAACGGACGTGCTTTTAATGTGCAATAAGGGAAATCCTGTGTTTTTGTGTCTGCATAAAACTGTTTCAATTTTATACTGTCGCCATTTAAAACAAAGTAAAAAGATATTGCAGGATTTTTCTCGTGCATGATACGCATTTTTTTGGCTGCTACCCTGCAATGCATACAGCTGCAGCTCATAAATGCCAAAACATGTTTGCCTTGCGACAATGTTTTTGGCGCTGTCGAATTATTATAAAGAGTATCAAGATCCAATGTAAATTTATCTTCCGGTTTATTTAAATAGGCTTCAGAGTAACTTAAGTCTACATAATTTAAAACATGCGGTAGGGTCATCGAACTCAATAAAAATAAAACGCTCAGCCAAAAACTTAATTTTCCAAAAACAAATCCTTCGTGAAATCTGTAGATCAAAAAACAAATTGCCAGCATAATTATATTATTGATGACAGCTTGAAATGGCGTCATGGCAATTGCATTTCCGAAGCAGCCGCAATTACCATTGTTTCCTTCTCTTAAGATCATCACCAATAAATAAATTGTGAATACTACTAATGTGGCGACAGTAAGTTTGATGGTAAATTTTTTAAGATATAAATTGAAAAACAGCATTAGTCCAATAAAAAATTCCAGCCCGATCATGAAACGCGCAACGAAAGGGGCTAAGGTCCAGTTCACAATTCCTAAATCAACAAAAGTGTATTCAAATGGTTCAATCGGAAACAATTTAGTATAACCCGAGTAAATAAAAAGCAAGCCAAGAAGCGCACTTAAAATAATTAAAAGTATTTTGAATATTTTTTGTTTGGTCATAAAAAAGCCACGCAAAGGTAGCCTTTTTATTAAATGTTGATACGGAATTAGTTTAATTGACAATCTTTGGTGTAACTATTTCCACTACCATCGGTACCGCTTGAGTTAATGCAATTGGCTTTTGCAGTTTTTTTCGTAACAGAAACCAAACTTGTTTTAACCGGCGGACCTGCGACACCATTGGTAGTGGTGACACAGGAACAGTCAAAATCTTTTTTGCAGGAAGCAAATGCCATTGAAAATGTTAATACGGAAAGGATAATCAGTTTTTTCATCTTAAATTTAATTTATGTATGATTAATCTTTTAAAGCGCAATCTGTAGTGTTTACGTAAGTTTGCCCATCAACAGTAGAAGTATAATTGCTGGTAGTTTTAATACATGCTTTTTTTGCATCACTTCTTTTAGCATTGGTAAATGTAATATAAGTTATTGTACGGGTTGTTCCCGGTTCTGTACTTGTTCCAACACATCCGCAAACGTGGTCTTTTTTACAGGAACTTACCATTGCTAACAGCGTAAAAATTCCGAATAGTATAAAGATTTTTTTCATTGGATTGTTTTTGAAATCATATTAAATAATTTAACTCAAAGTACATTTGCGAACTATATCATCGTTATATGTATTTGTAGAAACAACATATTCAAAAGAATATTTTAACGACATGCAATTTACTCGCCCCTCACTTTTATTTACATGCTTTAAGGTTTTTTTATCAGAAGTTGTTGTAACAGTAACACCTGTTGGCCCGGTTGTAGTAGTAGTAGAATCGCAAGTGCATGTTCTGTCTTTTCTGCAGGAAGCAAAACAAATTGCAAAAAAAACAACAAGTAATAAAGTTAATTTTTTCATTGTTTAATTTTTAAAGGATACTAACCGTATTCAAAAATACTTAATTATTCGTTAACCCTAAATATCGCTTAATTGGCCTTATATAAAATAAAAAAAGGCCTTTGATTTTCAAAGGCCTTTCTTAAAAAATAAAATAAAATTATTTTAAAGTACAGTCTGATTTAGTACCAGTTGTAGTAGTACCACCGGCAGTAGTTACTTCTTGTGATCCCATACAGAATAAACGAGCATCAGATTTTTTCGATTTGTAATAAGTTGTTACTTGAGTGTAAGAAGTACCAGACGTAGGAGTAAAATTACATGTACAAACACGGTCTTTCTTGCAAGATGCAAAACTAATTGCTAACGCTGCAACAGCTAAAATTGTTAATTTTTTCATTGTTTAGTTTTTTTAAGGTTTTAAATGTGGGTCAAAAATAGGTAAATATTTGCAATTAGCAAATACTCCGTTTGGGGTATTTTTTTGGGATTGAAAAACTGACCATTTTTGGCAGGTTTTATATTATACATACATCCCCAAATATAGTTAAACCTTATTGTGCGCTTAACATCTTTTAACAGCACTATACAGGCCTAAACCCCTTATGCTTACTACTTTTGAAGACATTTAAAGTTTATGGTAGATATAAGAGAATTAAACGAAAAAATACAACGCGAAAGTGCGTTTGTAGACCTCCTTTCCAGCGAAATGGACAAGGTAATTGTGGGCCAGAAAAACATGGTTGAACGCCTGTTAATTGGACTCCTTAGCAATGGTCACATACTTTTAGAGGGTGTCCCTGGCCTGGCTAAAACATTGGCAATTAATACATTATCTAAATGTATTCACGCTGATTTTAGCCGTATCCAATTTACTCCGGATCTTTTACCGGCCGATTTAATTGGAACAATGATCTATAATCAAAAGCAGGAAGCTTTTTCAATTAGGAAAGGACCGGTTTTTGCAAACTTCGTTTTGGCCGATGAAATTAACCGTGCTCCGGCAAAAGTTCAATCAGCTTTGCTTGAGGCCATGCAGGAACGGCAAGTTACAATTGGTGACAAAACTTTTCCTTTACCAAATCCGTTTTTAGTTTTAGCAACTCAAAATCCAATTGAGCAGGAAGGAACTTATCCTTTACCTGAAGCGCAAATGGATCGTTTCATGTTGAAAGTCGTAATAGGTTATCCAACAAAAGAAGAAGAACGTAAAATCATTACTTCCAATATTTCTCCGGAAGGAATGCCAAAACCAAATGCGATCTTATCTCCTGAAGATATCATCAAAGCACGAAGCGTAGTGAAAGATGTTTACATGGATGAGAAAATTGAACGTTACATCGTTGATATTGTTTTCTCAACACGATATCCAAAAGAATATAAACTCGAAAAGTTTAACGGTTTGATTTCTTACGGAGGTTCACCACGTGCAAGTATTAACTTAGCATTAGCAGCAAAAGCGTATGCATTTATTAAACGCCGCGGTTATGTAATTCCGGAAGATGTCCGCGCTGTTTGTCCGGATGTAATGCGTCATCGTGTTGGTTTAACCTATGAAGCAGAAGCGGAAAATATTACTTCTGAAAACATTATCACCGAAATTTTAAATACAGTAGAAGTACCTTAGGATTTAAGATTTTAGAAGTGAGAATTTAGATTTTTCTATTTCTTATTTCTTATTTCTTAAATCTGGCATCTTAAATCTAAAATCTCAATGGAAACCTCAGAACTTTTAAAAAAAGTCCGCAAAATTGAAATTAAAACACGCGGGTTAAGTCGCCAGATATTTTCGGGCGAATACCACAGTGCTTTTAAAGGAAGAGGTATGGCGTTTTCTGAAGTTCGTGAATATACTCCTGGTGATGACGTAAGAACAATTGATTGGAATGTAACAGCGCGTTTTAATTCGCCATTCGTAAAAGTATTTGAAGAAGAACGTGAATTGTGCGTAGTGTTATTAGTGGATGTTAGCGCCAGCGGATTTTTTGGGACTCATAAACAATACAAAAAAGATCTGATCACCGAATTATGCGCGGTTGTTGCATTTTCTGCTTCCACCAATAACGATAAAATAGGGGTCATATTTTTCTCTGATAAAATAGAAAAATTCATTCCGCCTAAAAAAGGGAAAGGACATGTACTCCGTATCATCCGCGAATTAATAAATTTTAAAGCAGACAGCAAAGGAACCAATTTAGGTCTGGCACTAAAATATTTGACCAACGTTATTAAAAAACGCAGTACTGTTTTTTTATTGTCTGATTTTTATTCCAATGAAAATTATACTGATGCTTTAAAGATCGCCAATAAAAAACATGATCTGATCGCGCTGAAAATAAACGATAAGGCAGAATTAGAAATTCCGAAAATAGGATTATTGAAATTGAAAGATAACGAAACGGGAAGAATTGTGTGGGCAGATACCAGCAGCAAAGAATTTCAAAAACAATTTAAAGTAAATGTATTAAAGCGCGAAAATGCTTTAAGAGATCAGTTTAATAAATGTGGCGTTGATTATTGTGATATCTATACCCACGAAGGCTATATTAAACCATTAATGAATTTATTTAAACGCAGATAATGAAAAAAAAACTGCGACATATTTTTTCACTTGCTTTAATAGCGATTTTTTCGTCGTTAAATGCACAACAAATAAAAGTAAATGCTGTTTTAGATTCAAGTAAGATCCGTATTGGTGAGCAAACTAAGTTAGATGTTTACGTGACTTACGACGCCAATGCGCAAAAAAGTTTAAAAGTACAATGGCCTTCGTTTGAAGATACAATTACCGGAAAAGTTGAAATTGTTTCTCGCACTGTTATCGATTCAACTATACCTGACAAAAATAATCCATCCATCATTCAACAGCATCAGCAATTTGTTGTTACTGCTTTTGATTCGGGTTATTTTGCGATCCCGCCTTTTAAATTTTTTGTAAATGGAGATACAGTGAATCCTGTTTTAACAGATGCCTTGTTTTTAGAAGTAAATACTATTCCAACAGATACAACCGATGCAACAATTAAAGATATTAAACCACCCTTTGAAGAACCATTCGACTGGAAATGGTATTTGCCTATGGTTTATTGGGGAGCCGCGACAATTCTTATAATCGCATTAATTGTTTTCGTAATAATTAAATTGACTAAAAAGAAACCGGAACAAATTGTGGAACGCAAGCCGGATGTCCCCCCGCATATTTTAGCACTTGAACAATTAGAACGTGTAAAGAATGAAGCGGTTTGGAAAGATGGTAAGACAAAAGAATATTATTCGGCCATTTCAGATTCTGTTCGTTTATACATCGAGGGTCGTTTCGGAATTCAGGCTTTGGAATTAACTACTGATGAAATTGTCCGCGCGTTTAAATCACAAGTTGTAGATTCCGTAAGTAAAGAAAAATTACAGCAAATGCTTGTACTTTCCGATTTTGTAAAATTTGCTAAAGTAATTCCTATTGAACAGGAACATGCGATCGCTTTACAAAACGCATTCGATTTTGTTAATGGAACTAAACGTGAAGATGAAATTGTTATTGAAGAGAATAACGAACTGCCAAATAACACAGAAGAACCAAAATGATCAGCTATTTGCAAGACATACAATTTGCCGAGAAGCAGTGGTTCTGGTTGTTTTTAATACTTCCGGTAATGCTGATTTGGTATTTTGTGAAGTTGAGAAAGTATGAAGGTGAGGTTCAGTTTTCTTCTTTCGATAATTTTAAGGGAATAAAAAAATCGTTGAAAGCAAGATTACGTCACTTAACATTAGTGATGAGAGTGATCGGCGTCTCCTTAATAATTTTAGCATTAGCCCGTCCGCAATCACGCAGCAGCTGGAAAAATATTAAAACCGAAGGAATTGATATCGTAATAAGCATGGACATTTCCTTATCAATGCTAGCAAAAGATTTTAAACCAAACCGCTTAGAAGTTGCCAAAGAAGTAATAACAGATTTTATTGATGCCCGCCCAAATGATAAAATTGGTTTGGTCATTTTTAGCGGCGAAGCTTTCACACAGTGTCCGCTTACAGTTGATCACAAAATTTTAAAAAATATGTTCCCTGATATTAAAGCAGGCATGCTCGATCAGGGAACTGCAATCGGCTTAGGATTAGCAGATGCTGTTGCGCGCTTAAAAGACAGTAAAGCAAAAAGTAAAGTCATTATTTTAATTTCGGATGGCGTGAGTAACGTTGGTGAAATCGCGCCGCTTACTGCAGGGGAAATTGCTAAAACTTATGGATTGCGCGTTTATACAATTGGTGTTGGTACAAAAGGAAAAGCACTTCAGCCGGTAGCAATGTATCCTAACGGGCAATTAGAATACGATTATGTAGATGTTGAGATCGATGAAGCGGTAATGAGTAAAATTGCAGAGATGACGGGCGGAAAATATTTTAGAGCTACAGATAAAGAAAGTTTATCGAATATTTATAAAGAGATCGATAAGTTAGAGAAAACAATCATAAGCGAGAAAAGTTTTACCAATAAGGCAGAACACTTTTTACCATTAGGCATTGGCGCTTTGATAGCATTGTTATTGGAATTTATTTTTAAACGTGTAGTATTTAAATCGGCACCATAATGTTCAGGTTCGAGAACGACATATTTTTTTACGCTTTTGCAGCATTGCCTTTAATGCTGTTGATCTTTATTTGGTATTTATTCTCTATCAGAAAACAATTAAAGAAATTAGGAGAGTACAATTTGGTGAAAGAGTTAGTACCTGATGTTTCCAGATCTAAAAAGTTTATCAAGTTTATTTTATTAATGTTAGCATTCAGCAATTTAATATTAGCACTGTGTAATTTGCAAACAGGAAGTAAAACGCAGGAAGTAAAGCGTGAAGGTGCTGATATAATTGTTTGTTTAGATGTTTCTAACTCGATGCTTGCACAGGATCTATCACCCAACCGTTTAGAACGTGCTAAATTTGCTCTCGAGAAAATGATCGACAAATTACAAGGCGATCGTTTGGGAATTGTTGTTTTTGCAGGAGAGGCTTATACACAATTACCAATTACAACCGATTACAGCGCGGCAAAATTATTTTTAGGAGGTATCAACACACAAATGGTACCAACGCAGGGAACAAACATTGGTGCCGCTATCCGTAAAGCGTTAGAAGGTTTTAGTAAAGATCTTGAAAAAAATAAAACCATTGTTATTATTACCGATGGTGAAAATCATGAACCGGACGCAGTGGAGGCCGCGGAAGAAGCTGCCAAAGCCGGTATACTTATTAATTGCATTGGCGTTGGTTCTGAAAACGGTGTTCCCATTCCAATGGTATCAAATGGTGTTGTAAATGGCTACAGAAAAGATAAAGATGGAAATACTGTTGTTACTAAATTAAATAAAGAGGTTCTGCAGGAAATTGCAGGTAAAACAGATGGTATTTTTGTGCAAGCTACAAATGCTGATATTGGTTTAAATGCCATTTTAGATAAGTTAGCGCAGTTAGATAAAAAACAAATCGATACCAAAATGTACACCGATTATGAAGACCAGTTCCAATGGTTTTTAGGTTTAGCATTACTTTTCTTTATTCTCGAATTTTTTATCAGCGAACGCGTTAGCAACTGGTTCAGGAAATTTTTTGCACACATTTTAAAATCGAATAAGACGGGTGCGGGTGCAATGATTTTGGTGATATCACTGTGTTCTGTGACAAAAATTTCCGCACAAAAAGAGAAAGAATTAATTTATAATGGCAATAACAATTATCACAGCGGAAAAAATGTTCAGGCGATAAATCAATACAGAGAAGCATTAAAAGTTAGTCCGGGGTTTAAAAAAGCGAATTTTAATTTGGGTGATGCTATTTACAAAGAAGCTGTAGGAATTAAAAATTCAAAGAGCAAAGAACCCATTATGGGAATGAAACCCGACTCGTTAGCGAATTTGATGCTGGATGAAGCGGCTTCACAATTTGATGTTGTATCGCAAACGGTTTCCAATAAAGATACTTTGCATAAAGCTTTGCATAACATGGGTAATTGCCGTTTAAAACAACAAAATTATCAGGGAGCAGTTGATGCGTATAAAAAATCTTTGAAAGTGGATTGTAAAGATGAAGAAACGCGTTACAATTTAGCTTACGCATTAAAAAAATTAAAAGAGCAGCAAAAGAAAGATAAAAACAAAAACAAGGATCAGCAAAAACAAAATCCACAGGATCAGCAGCCGCAAATGTCGAAAGAACAAGCAGAACGCATGCTGAATGCCCTAAAAAATATGGAACAAAAATTGCAGGGTAAGAAAAAGAAAGGCGAGGGAGAAAAAGTAAAAACGGAGAAGGACTGGTAGTCCGGTAGGCAGTAAATAGTAGCCAGTTGGCAGTAGTTAAAAAAAGGAAATAATTGAATAATAGAACGTCTTAAAAATTGAATGAAGAAACCAGGATTGTTAATTGAATACTTCGAATGTTCAATTGTTCGTTTGTTCAAATGTTCTACTGTTCAAAAATAGAATGATTAAAGTTGGAAATAGAAATATAATGGTTGCAATGTTTAGCGTTGTGACTTTGCTGTTTTCTATTTCTTCAATTCAGGCACAAAAATTAACAGTACAAGTAAGTGCAAATAAAGTTCAGGTTGGTGCCGCCTTTCAGGTTGTGTTTACTGTGAATGCACAGCCGACAACCTATACGCCGCCAAATTTTAAAGACTTTGATGTTTTTTCAGGTCCTAATGTTAGTCAAAGCACTCAGATCATGAATGGGAATATGTCGCAACAATTTATGATCTCTTTTTTAATTGCGGCAAAGAAAGAAGGCAAATTGCAAATTGGTCCTATGACGATGGTAGTGAGCGGACAAACTGTTGCAAGTAATCCCGTTACAATAGAAGCTACAAAAGGTGCGGTTCCTCCCGGACAACAACAGCAAACTACACAATCTAATCAAAACCAAAATCCGGTTGAACAAAGTGCTAACGTGAGTGGTGAAGATGTGTTTGTGAAAACAACTGTAAGTAAAACTAAGTGTTACATTGGTGAGCAGGTAATGGTAACGCAAAAAATTTATTCGCGTTTAGATCTGAGAGGTTTTCAAAATATTAAATTTCCTTCTTACAATGGTTTTTGGTCGCAGCAGCCTGAAGGTGTACCGAATGTGCAATTACAAATTGAAAATATAGACGGAGTAAATTATTATGTGGGTGAGTTTAATAAAACTTACATTTTTCCGCAGCGTACCGGTGCTTTAACCATTGATCCAACAGAAGTGGAATGTATTGTTCGGAAACAAAGCAATAAAAAACCGCGCAACATTTTTGAGCAATTCTTTGGCGGTAATGCTTTTGAAGATGTTGTTGTAAAAGCTTTCAGTAAAAAAATTAAGATCGACGTAATGGATGTTCCCGAGGCAGATAAGCCGGCGAATTTTTCGGGCGGTGTTGGTAGTTTGAATTATAAAGTGGAAGCCAGTAAACAAAATTTAAAAGCAAATGATGCGTTTAATTTGAAAATTACAATTAGCGGTCGGGGCAATTTAAAATTGTTGGAAGCTCCTAAATTAACTTTACCTGAAAGTTTCGAGAGTTACGAGCCAAAAGTAACGGAGAATATTTCCAATACTGGTGGCGTGAGCGGCTCCAAAACTTATAATTATTTAATTATTCCGCGTGAGCCCGGCGACTTTGTTTTGAACGGATTGGATTTTAGTTATTTTGATCTGGATAAGAAAAAATACGTTACAATACCTTCTCCGGAAATAAAAATAACCGTTACGCCGGGTGATGGAAAAAGTAATGCCAGTGCGCAAGTGTTTGACCATTTGAAACAGGAAATAAAAGAGACAGAAAATGACATTCGTTTTATTAAGAAAGGCGAATTCAAATTGCAAAAGGGAGATACAGAGTTTTTTAATTCTTCGGCGCATTTATTTTTGATGTCGTTACCGCTTATTTTATTTGCCGGTGCTCTGGGCTACAGGACTTATTATATTAAACAAAATAGCGATGTTGTTGCTGTCAAAGGCAGAAAGGCTGCCAGTTTTGCTAAAAAACAATTGGTGAATGCTGAAAAGCAAATGAAACAAAATAATAAAGAAGCATTTTATACTGAGGTGATCAACGCACTAAATAGTTATTTGGGAAATAAATTTAATATTCCGGTAGCAGATTTGTCGAGAGATAATATAACAAAAGAATTACAATTAAGACAGATCAAACCTGATACTCAAATAAAACTATTTGATGCCATTGATCAGTGCGAATATGCAAAATATGCTCCGGGTGCTGTGAGCGGCGATCTGCAATTGGTTTATAAAAATACGGCGGACTTAATTTTGGATATTGAAAGCGAATTAAAGAATGTTTAAATTAAGAAACATATTTATGTTATTGTTTTTGATCGCAACGTCAGTCGCTTTTGGAAATGATCTGCTTTTAAAAGCCGAAAAAGCCTATGAAAAGCGCGAATACAAAAAAGCGATTGAAACCTATGAGGAATTAATAAAAGATGGTTACACTTCCGATAATTTGTTTTACAATTTGGGAAATGCCTATTACCGAAACAATCAGTTGGGAAAGGCTATTTATAATTATGAACGCGCGAAAAAAATTAATCCGTATAACGAAGATGTAAAAAACAATTTAACCCTGGCCTATTCGAAAACGATTGATAAAATTGAAGTAAAGGAGAATTTTTTCATTAGTGCAGTTAAAACAAACGTGTTAAGTAGTTTTACTACTACTGCATGGGCATGGTTAACCATTGGCGCTTCCTTTTTATTTTTCTTAATGATGTACTTATTTATTGCAGGTTCTTCGGTACTTTTAAAACGTATTTCATTTTTTGCATCCTTAGTTTTAGTAATTGCTTTTTTCATTACTTATTTTTTAGGGAACTCTGCTAAGAAAGCCAAAGAAGAAAATAGTTTTGCTATCATCACGGCTACTGAAACAAAAGTATATACCGAGCCAACGTCCACAGCAAATTCTAAATTCGGGCTGCACGAGGGTACGCGTGTCCGCATCGTTGAATTAAACGCAGATTGGATCCTTATTAAACTCGAAAATGGTAATGAAGGCTGGCTGCGGTTGAATGATGTTGGAGTGTTTTAGCCGCAGATTTCGCGGATTTGCGCAGATTGACTATTTTTACAATAATATTTATCTGTCTTAATCCGCGAAATCTGTGGCTAAAAAATTAATATTCTCTTTTCTTCTCATTTTTAGCCTTGAAACATTTCCTGCTCAAAATGCCGATTTGCGTATTCTGAAAAGTATCAACCAACACGATCATCCAATTTGGGATGAAAGCATGCGTGTTACTTCTGATGGTGTTTATCCTTTTATGGTTATTAGTCCGGCTGCTTTATGGTTAACAGGTTACCTTAATAAAGATGAAACCATGAAACGCAATGGCGTAAAAACTGTTATTGCTATTGGTGTTAATATTGCTATAACGGAAGGCTTGAAGGAAAGTATTAAACGGCCGCGACCTTTTACTTCATACCCTGATGATATTAATTTACGGACAAAGGCTAGCGGATTTTCTTTTCCTTCCGGACATACATCTTGTGCTTTCGCAACTGCAACCGCATTAACCTTGAGTACAAAAAAATGGTATGTCGGTGTTCCGGCTTTTGCGTATGCTGGTTTAGTTGGTTATTCACGTATGCGTTTAGGCGCGCATTATGGAAGTGATGTGTTAGCAGGGATTTTAGTTGGTGTTGGTTCGAGTTTGCTAACCTGGCAATGTGATAAGTGGATAAATAAGAAGTAGGCAGGAGACAGGAAGCAGTGGCAGTAGACAGTAAAATGAGAATTTAGAACAATAGAATAGTGAACGGCGAAGTAAAGTATGAATTAAGAATGTAGAATTGAGAATGAGAAATTAAGATTAAATGTGGTTTAATTTACTTCTAAATCTTTAAATAATAAATGCAACAACGAATTACATTTTTCACGATCGGCGTTTCTGATCTGGAAGCGATGAAAAATTTTTACAGAGAAAAATTTGGCTGGGAAACAATGAAAGACAGCGACGGTATTGTGTTTTTTAAAATGAACGGATTTATTTTTGGCCTGTATCCTAAGCATGAATTAGCGGAAGATATAGGAGTGAAAGATGACCCCGAAAAAAACGGGGCAGGGAGTAAAGGCTTCAAGCAATTCGCAATGGCCATAAATTTAAATTCTGAAAAAGAAGTAGATGACTTATTCGTTGAATTTAAAAAGAAAGGCGTAAAAATAATTAAAGCTCCCGAAAAGGTTTTTTGGGGTGGTTACCGCGGTTATGTTTCTGATATTGAAAATAATTATTGGGAATTTGCTTTTAATCCGTTTTTGAAATTAGATAAGGATGGGAATGTTATCGAACACAAATAATGCACAATTAGAGTCTGGCCACTACTCACTAACCTCTAACCACTCTTTGAAACAATTCCTCCAAATACTGATTCTTACTTCCTTTTTGTCAACCGGGTTTTCTCAGACACACATAATGGTACTAGGAATTGCGCAGGATGGCGGCTATCCGCATTTGGGTTGTGAGAAAGAATGTTGTAACAAAGCTTGGAAAAATGATTCCCTTAAACGTTTTGTAGTTTCTTTAGCTTTAGTTGATCCAGCCTCTAAAAAATGGTGGTTGTTTGAAGCCACGCCGGATATTAAAGAACAACTACAGTACTTTAAAATATTAACGAGAGATGAATATCCATATTTACCCGATGGAATATTTTTAACGCATGCGCATATTGGTCATTACACCGGTTTAATGCAATTGGGAAGGGAAGTGATGAATACAAAAGAAGTTCCTGTGTATGTTTTACCAAAAATGAAATCTTTTTTAGAAAGCAACGGACCATGGAGTCAACTCGTGACTTTGAAAAATATTTCATTGATACAATTGGATACAGCGCAAGCCATTTATTTGCAAAAAGGAATTTTTGTGAATTCTTTTACGGTGCCACACCGTGATGAATATTCTGAAACAGCAGGTTTTAAAATTATAACTACAAAAGCTAGTTATTTATTTATTCCCGATATTGATAAATGGCAGATGTGGAATAAGAATATAATTGAAGAAGTGAAAAAAGCAGATGTTGCTTTTGTTGACGCAACTTTTAATACTATTGATGAATTAAAGAATAGAAAAGTAGAAGAAGTCCCGCATCCTTTTATTTCTGAGACAATGGATCTTTTTAAAAACGAAAGCAAAGAAACCAAAGCAAAATTACATTTCATCCACTTCAATCACACCAATCCTATAATGTGGGATAAACCCGCCAAACAAAAAATTTTAGAGCAAGGATTTAAAATAGCGGAGCAGGGTGGGAGGTATTGAATTTTTAATATCTTTAATAAGGCTGATCTTGAAGACGGCAATAAATAAATTAATTAAATTAGTTGTAATTATTACAGGCACCGTTTTTGTATTAGGTAATTGCAAAAAAAATCCTTTCGATTACAGGAATAAATATAAAGGTGATTTTCTTTTTACTGAATACTATCATTCCTATATCTATTACCTTCCGCAACCAAATCCCCCAAGGGACAGTTTTATTACTTATCAATATGATGTCAATATTGATGTTAACTATTCCAAGGAATTTAAGGGAAAACTAATACTTAAAACAGATTATAATTATACCCAAACAATTCAAGTTGATAAGAAAGGTAATATTTTACTTGATTGTCCTTATCAGGGAACTGGTAAATTCAATAACAATAATAATTTAAATTATACAGAAACTTATAATATAGATTGTCCTGGAGCGGGTCTTGGCGGAGGTTATGGTCAATCATCACATACAATTACTGCCACAAGAAAATAAATTTCTTATTCATACAATTTTTCAAAAGCCTTTGGCAATTTAGTAATGATATCAGTTGCCAATAAACTTTCAATTGTGTTTCGTTAAAAATGTTATTATAGTTTAATATGATCTGCGTGGCGCCAGTTTTGTATTTTAACTTTATTGCTATTTATAAATTCCTGCTTTCCATCATAAAGCAAAAGCCCGCCTTTGTTTTTACTAAAGCCATTCCATTGTTGTATTGATTTCAAATAACTATCCTGAAAAGTTTGTGCCGATTTAATTTCAATAGGAAGTAATTTTTTACCATTGTCAATTAACACATCAATTTCAATTCCTTTATTATCCCTCCAATAGTAAATGGAAGAATTTGATCCTTCATTATATTTTTTCTTTAACAGTTCCATCAAAATATAATTCTCAAACAGTGAACCTCTGAAATGTGATTTGCTTAGTTCCTGTGTTTGTTTTATGTCAAGCAGAGAACAAGCTAGCCCTGTGTCAATAAAATAAAGTTTAGGAGTTTTAACTATTCGTTTATTATAATTATTATGATGTGGTGGCAGTAAATGAATAATATAACTGCTTTGTAAAATGCTTAGCCATGAGTTTACTGTTTTTACATCTACACCGCTCTCGTTACTTAATGCCGATACTACTAATTGCTGTCCAACGCGTCCGGCACACAGTTTTAGAAAACGCGTGAAAAGCAAAGTATTATCAATGTTTCTTAACTGTTTCACATCACGTTCAACATAAGTACGTATATAAGAGGGATACCATATCTGAGGTTTAATTTTTTTATGAAATAACTCGGGGTAGCATCCATTTAAAATTAATTGGTCGGTACTTAAATTGGATCTGCCAAAACTATTTATTTCATTAAGTGAAAGAGGTAATAAATCAATGTAGCCAATCCTTCCGGCTAACGATTGGGTTATGGATTGTTGAAGTAAAAAGTTGTTACTTCCGGTAAGTATAAACAAACCTTGTTTTTTGGTTTCATCTAATATCTGCTGCAGATAAC
>DATMPR010000424.1:0-5969 GCA_035567575.1 Bacteroidia bacterium | reverse complement strand
TGAAACTTTAACTGCAATGCAAAAAAATTACGGAACCAAAGGTGAAGATTGCCTTGCATTCATCGGCGCCTGCATTGGTGAAAATAATTTCGAAGTAGGGGAGGAAGTCGCAGAACAATTCAATAATGATGTAAAACGTTTTGATCCCATCAGACAAAAATACTTTGTCAACCTAAAAAAAGAAAATAAAAACCAGTTACTGAAATTTGAATTGAAAGAAAGTAATATCGAAATTTCAGAATATTGTACAATTGGGAATAATGATTTATTTTTTTCGTACCGGAAAGAGAAAGGCGTAACGGGAAGAATGCTGGCGGTGATAGGATTTAAGAAGTAAGATTGTAGAATTTAGATTTAAGAATTATGAGTTTAGATGAAGATAATATTTTCGACGATCCGGATGATGATGAGTTCGAACGTTTGCAAAAAAGAAAAAAGAATTTGCCTGTTTTTAAAAAGGCTTTAGAAATTGCGCATACCGTGAATGCTCTCAATGTTTGTTTAAAAGGCAGAGATAAGGAAATGTATGCTCATCATTTATCTGAATCATCCTTAATATTGGGCGCTAAAATTGCAGGAGCAGTTGGAAGCGGAAGCTGGCTGATCGCAATGCAAAATGCTGCAATAGTAAGGTATCATGCCGAATGGTTACTTACGGCAACATCAGGATTAAAGACAATGACAAAAGCAGACAAGGATTATATAAAAGTTTTACGTAATGAAATGGAAGAGTTCCGTGATCTGTTTAATGAGTGGGTAAAAGAGATCCATAAAATGGATAAAGATGATTTTG
Organism: Bacteroidia bacterium; assembly: GCA_035567575.1. Taxonomy (GTDB): domain Bacteria; phylum Bacteroidota; class Bacteroidia; order B-17B0; family Aurantibacillaceae; genus JAHEYG01. The sequence goes on along the minus strand of DATMPR010000424.1, from coordinate 5,176 downwards.
AAGATGAGTGGGGGTTGTTTATTAAATAATTATTTGGAAGTGGCTTCGGCTGCGCTCAGCCACCGGGGCTTTAAAAACGAAATTTTGTTTAGTGAATGTGTCTTGGAGAAGCCCAGCCACAGGATTTTTAAAAAATACTTTTCGGAGGAAATGGTGGCTGAGTGCAGCCGAAGCCACAAAAATTTACTTCAACTCCCTCAAATACATCTGAACCGTATTCTCCAAACCAAAATAAAGTGCATCACTAATTAAGGCATGACCGATAGAAACTTCCTTCAAGCCCGGAATGTTTTCTTTGAAGAATTTTAAGTTATCTAAATTTAAATCATGACCGGCGTTAATTCCTAATCCTAATTTATTGGCAACTTCTGCGGCTTCCGAATAAGGTTTTACAACTTCTGCTCTTTTTACAGAATAAAATTTCGCGTATTCTTCAGTATACAATTCAATTCTATCAGCGCCTGTTTCTTTTGAACCCTCTATCATTTTTATTATCGGATCAACAAAAATAGAAACACGAATACCTGCTTTTTTAAATTCAAAAATTATTTCTTTTAAATGATCTTTATTTCTTACAGTATCCCATCCATGGTCAGACGTTAATTGTCCTAATGCATCAGGCACCAGCGTAACTTGAGTTGGTTTGGCAGCTAAAACTAAGTCGACAAATTTTTGCTCTTTCGGATTTCCTTCGATGTTGAATTCGGTCTTAACAACTTTTTTCAATTCGTAAACATCGGCGTAACGGATGTGTCTTTCATCAGGACGAGGGTGTACTGTTATGCCTTGCGCTCCAAACCGCTCAATATCAATAGCTGCCTTAATAAGATCAGGCATGTTACCTCCACGCGAGTTGCGGATGGTGGCAATTTTATTTATATTAACACTTAGTTTAGTCACGATATTATTGTACAAAGCTAAGTAAATTGTTAAATTTGTCAATATAAATTTATGCTTGTTTCAGATCTTATAACCGACGAAATCCCGCCTCTTAAAATAACCGATACGGTTGAAGTAGCGCTCGATTGGATGGAACAATTCAAAGTTTCGCATTTAGCGCTGGTGAGTAACCGTGAGTTAATTGGTGTGGTAAGTGAGAATGATCTTTTGGATTATAATAGACCAACCGAAACTTTTGAAACAGCAAGACTTCCCATTTTAAAACCGATCATTCATCATTATCAGCATACATACGAATTGCTAAAAATAATGTCGTCGTTGAACCTAACATTAATTCCTGTTTTAGATGAGAACGAATTTTACAAAGGCTGCATTACTTTAAAAGGCATCGTGCAAAATTTAGCTAACATGGCTTCGGTGCAAAATCCGGGCGGTGTTATTGTGCTGGAATTAAATCAAAATGATTATTCAGTTACGCAGATCGGAAACATTATCGAAGGCAACGATGCAAAAATTTTAAGTCTGCATGTTTCTTCTGTGCCTGATAGCACTAAAATTGAAGTCACTGTTAAAGTGAACCGCGAAGATCTGTCGCGTATTTTACAAACTTTTAACCGTTACAATTACACCATTAAAGCAAGTTATAACTACGGCGACTACGAAAACGATCTTAAAAATAAACTGGATGAGTTTATGCACTTCCTCAATATTTAGGCGCGTAACCGGTTTTGTTTTCATTTGTATTTTATTTTTTACATCTCAGTCCTTCTCGCAAAACAACGATTCGCTCGACCAAACTTTAAGGGTTGGTGATATTTTTATTTCGGGAAATAAGATCACCAAAAAAAATATTATTACACGTGAGTTTACGTTAAATATTGGCGATACTATAAATTATAATTACCTCGCTGAAAACGCGCTCCGCTCTCAGCAGAATATTTTTAATACGCAATTGTTCATTTATGATTCGGTAAGTTATGTTGTGAATTTGAATTCAAAAACTGTTGACTTCAATGTAAAAGTAAAAGAACGCTGGTATATTATCCCCACGCCTCTATTTGAAATTCAGGATAGAAATTTTAACCAATGGTGGCGGACAAAAGATCTGTTCAGAATAAATTATGGTTTGGCATTAGACTGGAATAATTTTACGGGTCACCGCGATAATTTAAATTTGATTATCAGACATGGATATTCCGAAAGATACGGCGTTGCTTATACTTTGCCTTATGTTAACAAAGCGCAGACCATTGGACTGACTGTTTCTTACGCTTACAGTCGTAATAATGAAGTTGCTTATACAACTGAAGGTGATATTTTACATTTCCATCGTGATTATAAAAATTATATGCGCGAACAGCACGAAGCAAAAATAGGAGTGAGTATTCGGAATCATTTATACCAAAGAAGTACAGTTCAATTATTATATAACGAATTGCACATTAACGATACCATTGAAAAATTAAATCCTGATTTTTTTGGTGACAAACGAACTAAAGTTGGTTATTTTTCTTTGCAATACAGTTATGTGTTTGATAAACGGGATTATAAACCTTACCCGCTAAAAGGTGTCACTGTAGAAATTGGTATTACAAAAGATGGTTTAAATTTTGTGTATGATGAATCTTTAAATAATTTGTACGCGGTTGTCTCCTTAAAAAAATTCACGCCGCTCTCAAAACGTTTTTTTATTGCGAACCAAATTAAAGGACGCTACATAAATACAGATTACATTCCTTATTATTTTAACCGCGCTTTGGGTTATAATAATGATTACATCCGAGGTTACGAATATTATGTAATAGACGGACAAAGTTTTGCACTCATAAAAAATTCCTTAAAATTTAAATTAATTAAGCAGCATATTGTGGAGGTGAATGCATTGAAAAAACGGTTTTCTCAATTCAGCACCGTACCGTATTCTGTTTATCTGACCTTGAATGGAGATGCCGGTTATGTGCAGGATAAATTTTACGGAAACAAAAACTCACTCAACAATACATGGCAATACGGTTATGGCATTGGTTTAGATTTTGTAACCTTTTATGATATTGTCGCGCGTTTTGAATACACTTTCAATAAACAGCTGCAGCACGGATTTTTTATCAGCATGAGTGCAGGGATCTGAAATTTATTCAACAGAAGTCCGGATCAGTGTCTCCCTGTATTTTTCAAGAAGAGTGGATTTGGATATAAAACCCTGGTAATGCCCGTTGAATACCACAGGAATATTCCATAAATGCGATTCGTCAAATAATTTCATGGCCGAATTAACATTGTATTTTTCGGTTATCGTGTAACGCGGGGCGTGCATTAATTGGTTAACAGTAACACTGTCGTACAGATTTTGTTTGAACATGATATCACGGATATCGTCGATAGTGATGAGTCCTATTAAATTTCCTTCTTTATTAATTACGGGAAAAATATTCCGTTTGGATGAAGAGATGAGTTCAACCAATTGGCGGAGTTTTATGTTTTCAGGAACTTCTGTAAAATCACGCTCCACAAATTCAGCAAGGTTGATGTTGCTTAAGAGGTACGAGTCGGTGTTTAATGTATTGATGCTTTCTTTTTCGGAAAGTTTTTGCATGTCTATGCTTAAAGGCATGAAATATTTCGATACCGCATAACTTAGCGCGGAGACTATCATTAGAGGAATAATTAATTCGTAACCTCCCGTAATTTCGGCGATTAAAAATATAGCTGTTAATGGTGCATGAAAAATACCGCTTAATATTCCTGCCATTGCTACAATAGTGAAATTACTTATTGGTAATTGAATCCCAATTTCACCTGCGAGCTTTGAAAATAAAAAACCAATAAAAGCGCCAAGAAATAAAGAAGGCGCGAAATTACCGCCGTTGCCTCCGCTTGAAGTAGTAAACGCGGTTGCTATTGGTTTTAAGAGAATAACAAGCAACAATAACAAATAAAGAATTGGTTTAGTTAATATTCCTTCTGAAATTGGTGAATTAGTAAAAATAGAATCAGTATTTAAATTGGAAAGTAATTTTATACTGCCATAACCTTCTCCAAACAACGGCGGGATGAAAAGAATAAGAATAAATAATCCTGCTCCTCCAAGTATAGCTTTTAAAACCCTTTTATTCTCAAATCTTTTAAAATAGTTTTCTGTCGCTGTAAATGTTTTTGCATAATAATACGAGCATGCTCCCGTAAGCAAACCAAGCAACAAATAAAACGGAACATTGTAATAATTAAAAGGCGTCTGTAATTTAAAACTCAATAAAATATCTTCATGCAAAATTATTTTAGAACATAAGCCTCCTGTAGCCGCTGCAATAAGAATTGGAATGAATGCAGAGATATTTGCTTCCACTAATAAAACTTCAAGTGCAAACAACACGCCTGCAATGGGTGTATTAAATGCGCCGGCAATTCCCGCTGCAGCACCGCATGCCAATAACAATGTACGCTCTTTATAACTCAATTTGTATGCTAAACCAAAATTAGAGCCAATTGCAGAACCGGTCGTCACAATGGGCGACTCTAAACCTGCCGAACCGCCAAAACCAATTGTGAGTGCACTGGTAATAATATGACTGTAGGTTTGATCTTTAGGAAGTATGCTGGACTTTTTTGCAATGGCATATAAAATATTTGAAAGGCCTTTACCAAGTTTATCACGGTTCAAATAATACACATACAAAGCGCATAAACTAATACCAACGAAAGGAAGTGCGGCCATAATAATTTGACGGTTAGAAGAAAGAACGCCAATGTAAATGATAAGCCAGTGCACAAATAACTTTAATAGAACTGCAGCGAGTCCGGCGGTAAATCCGATTAAAATGGCGCCGAAAATAATAAATTGTTTGGGCGTTACACGGCCCTGGATCCAGGTCACTAAAGCGTTCCCTCTGAATATAAGTTTAAACAAGATCCCCATGTGGCCTCTAATTTAATGAATTATAACGGGGCAGGCACATACATTCCCCGATTAAATGACCATTTTCAGCGAGGAGTTAATGGCCTTGACTTAAAAAAAGAAAATTATTATTTTTGAAAATAAATAATAATTATATGTCACCAAATGATTTACAAGTTATAATTGGCTTTGCCATGTTTGTAGTGAGCTTGATCATTACATTCTTTATTTTTCGGTCTGAAAACAGGAAGGAAAATTAATACGCCTCATAAGAACTTCACTCGCAAAGACGCACACTGATATATAATGCAAGTGTGCGAACTGGTTTTATAATTTTATACCCGTAAGTTCATTAATTAGACCTAAGCAAATCTAATTCTCCTA
>DATMPR010000423.1:0-5242 GCA_035567575.1 Bacteroidia bacterium | reverse complement strand
TGTTGCGCGGTATGGCTACATCCACATTTTTCAAATTGTGCATGCGAGCTCCCTTAATAATGATAAACTCCTTAGGACTAAGTGTCGAGATGTCTTTTTCTTTGCTCACAGAATGCAAAATTACGCTTTGTAAAAGGCTTTTTTTAGTATTGTTATTAAGTTGATATCTGGTTGATAGCTAGTTGTTTAATGGTTGATTGATTACTGGCAGAAACCTCATTTTAACATTTTTACTCATTAAAATAACTATTTCACTCAATACCTAAAGTTAATTTTTTGTAAATTATAAGAATTGGGATATATTTGTCCTAACAACTAAAACGAATTGCCATAGAATAGACATTTACACCCAATATCTTACGTTTAAAAAAAGGGAAAATGCATGTCTGTTCAAATCTTAGAAGATAACGAGTTAGTACAACTCTATATCAACGGCAAGGAAGAAGCTCTCGCAACTTTATTACAGCGCCATAAAAGAAGGATCTTTTCGAGTATTTATGTTATTGTGCGTGATAAACAATTAGCAGAGGATATTTTTCAGGACACTTTTTTTAAAGTGATACAAACTTTAAAACGCAACCAATATTCTGAAGAAGGAAAATTCTTGCCATGGATCTTACGCATTGCACGTAATTTGATCATTGATCATTTCCGCCGTAACAAAAAATTACCAACTGTTCCTGTTTATATTACCGAAGATGGTGAGGAAGTTGATGTTTTTGCTACCATACCAAGTAATGATGATGGTTTTAAAAATAATAAAGAACAAATTCAGTTCCGTAAAAAGATCCGCGGTATGGTAGGTTCTTTGCCTGATGAACAAAAGGAAGTTGTTATCATGCGCATGTATTACGATATGAGTTTTAAAGAAATTGCAGATTTTTGTAATGTATCTATCAATACTTCACTCGGACGAATGCGCTATGCTTTAATTAATCTTAAAAAGATGATCGAAGAAAGCAAAACCGAAGTTTATATTTAATTTTTATCGCGTGTCCGCCGCGGCGGATTTTTTGTTGACTTGTTTAGTTTTTCTTGTTTATGAGTCCGGGTTAAATACCCGGACTTTTAATTTCCACACTTTTAGGAGTATTCATAATTTTAACACAGAGTTCACAGAGGTTTATTGAGTTACACGGAGGAGTTAATGAACTAAAAAAACTCTGTCTTACTCAGTGTTCTCAGTATCTCTGTGTTGAAAAAAACTAAAGCTCCTTCTCCATTAAATAATGCTGTATCAATCCCCAAAGCAAAAACGATTTTTCTTTTATGGTGTAGCCGCAGCTTTTGTAAAACTTAACGGCATTTTCGCGGGCCTGGAGTTCAATGGTCTTGAGATTTAATTTTTTTGCCTCGAGTTCTAAAGCGTTAACGATCATTTTTCCCAAACCTTTTCCTTGTTGATTATCATCTACAGCCATAAAACGGATCTGTCCAACTTTGTTTGCGTTTTCTTGTAACCGTCCGCAAGCTAAAATTTCTTTTTTTTCGTTTTCGATATAAACGTTAATGCTTATCACCTCTAAATTATCAGTCGCAGTTTCAGCCGGCTGGTTCCATGGTTTGCGCAAAATTTTTACACGCAGGTCTATGATGCGTTCAACTTCGGCAGGAGTATGTGCAATTTTAATTTTAAACATGATCAATAAATTTGAAGGCAATAGAGTTGACTGCTGTTTTGTTTTGTCCGTTAACCGAAAATTGTTTTAATAATGCTTTTGCTTCCGGTAATTCAAAAACTTCTTTTAAGTTCCGCAATTTACCAATGGGAATTTCTTTTTTTAAACATTGTTTATAAAGATCATCAAAATTTATTTTCTCAACTTCAATATTTAATTTTTCATACAACTCATCGCGGTTTTGAATTCTGCTTTGGTTGGAATTGAATTTTGCATCCTTCGCCATTTCATTTACATCCAATAATTCGCAAAGTGCTGAAAATTGTTTGTCGTTACCAATAGCAAATGTAACGGTGTGATAATCTTTCGTGCTGAACAATTCACCATAAGGCGCAATGTTAGGGTGGAGGGATCCCATTGCCTGCGGAAGATAACTCCCAATTAACCAATTTGTAGCCTGATTTACCAAAGAAACAACAGCTGCATCAAATAAAGAAACATCAATATGAAAACCATTGCCCGTTTTTTCTCTTTCCAATAACGCAATAAGAATCGCTTCTTTTAATTGGTGACCGGCAATCATATCGATCAATGCCACCGGCATTTTTACAGGATCAGAATTCGGTTCGCCGTTAATGAGCATAAAACCTGCTTCTGCTTGTAAAATCAGATCGTATGCGGTGCGTGTGCTTTGAGAGCCAAAACTGCTTATAGAAGCGTAAATTAGTTTGGTGTTAAGAGTTCGGAGTTGGGAGTAAGAGACTTTTAGTTTTATGTCGTCACCTTTTTTGTAATTCGTAATAATTATATCTGCATTTTTTATTAAAGCGTAAAGTTTTTGCAATTCACTTTCTTGCGTGATATCTAAAAACAAAATTTCTTTTCCGGTATTGATGCTCCAGTAATAAGCGCTTTCTTTATCATTCGGACTTTCGTTAAATGATTTCCAGCTCCTCGTTACATCCCCTTTTGTTTTTGGATTTTCAATTTTAATAACTTTCGCACCCAGCTCCGCAAAAAATACTCCCACTGATGGCCCGGCCAAAACACCAGCTAATTCAATTACTTTTAAGTTGGAGAAGAATTGTTTCATCTTATTCGTGTGGCTTCGGCTGCCCTGAGCCACCGAATACTCCCGGAGACTGAGCGTAGTCGAAGTCCAGGTTAATATTGCGCTTGCACAGGTTTGTTATTTAAGATATTTTCAATTTTCGCCATCACATCTTCCGTCAACAAAGGCAAAACCTCTAATGAAGTCAGAGTTTCTTTTAACTGCTCAACTTTACTCGCGCCTAAAATAGTTGTACTCACATTCGGATTCTTAACGGTCCATGCAATTGCCATTTTTGGTAATGTTGTGCCGATACCTTTTGCAATTACATCAAGTTTCTTTGTTTTTTCTATTCGGGATTGGTCACCCAATGTTTTTTCTTTTAACCAATCCATGCCTTCAATATTTAGGCGTGTATCTTTTGGATCGGCATTATTGTATTTCCCTGTAAGCAAACCACTCGCTAACGGACTCCAGATTGTGGTTCCTAAACCATGATCGCGGAATAATAATAAAAAATCTTTTTCCACTTTGGTGCGCTCGAACATATTATATTGCGGCTGCTCCATGGTGGGGCCGATCAATTTATAATCTTTCGCAACAGCAATAGCTTCCATAATTTCATCGTTGGCCCATTCGCTGGTGCCCCAATATAAAATTTTGCCTTGCTGAATCAAAGTATTCATGGCGAGAACTGTTTCTTCGATCGGTGTGTTTTTATCTGGGCGGTGACAAAAAAACAAATCAATATAATCAACCTGCAAACGTTTTAAAGCGGCGTGACAGCCTTCAATAACGTGCTTACGTGATAATCCTCTTTGGTTTGGCAGATCCTGTTCATATCCAAAAAAAACTTTACTGGAAACACAATATGAACTTCGCACCCAATTTTTCTTTTTCAGGATATTTCCCATCACAGTTTCTGATTGTCCTCGCGCATAAATTTCAGCGTTATCAAAAAAGTTTACGCCGGCATCATAAGCGGTGCTTAATAAGCCATCAGCAATTTTATCATCAATTTGTTTTCCAAATGTAACCCAGGTTCCAAATGAAAGTGTGCTTACCTGTAATCCCGATTTTCCCAGTCTTCTGTATTCCATAATTTTTTAGCTCTCTAACAAATGTACATTTTATAAAGCAAAAAAGCCATCCGTTTTAGCGAATGGCTTTTATATATTTTATAAATATAGTTAAACAGTCACTTCTGTTTGCGGTGCTGCTGCCAGGATCTCGGCATTAGCTGCTGAAGCGTACTGATCGAAGTTTTTTACAAATGAGTCGGCAAGAGTTTTTGCTGTTTGTTTAAAGGCTTCTTTATCTTTCCATGCATTTTTTGGTTCCAATATTTCTGAAGGAACGCCTGAACAGGATTTTGGGAAATTCAATTTAAAGTATGGAGTAACACCATATTCTACTTTATCTAATTCTCCTGATAAAGCAGAGGTAATTAACGCACGTGTGTATGATAACTTAATGCGGCTTCCAATGCCGTATTTTCCGCCCACCCATCCTGTGTTCAATAACCAAACATTAACGTTATGTTTTTTTAATTTTTCGCCTAATAATTCTGCGTATTGAGTTGGATGTAACGGTAAAAATACTTTTCCGAAACAAGCAGAGAAAGTCAATGTTGGTTCAGTAATTCCCATTTCTGTTCCCGCAACTTTCGCTGTGTAACCGCTAATGAAATGGTACATCGCTTGAGCAGGGGTTAATTTTGAAATTGGAGGTAACACGCCAAACGCATCACATGTTAAGAAGAAAATATTTTTCGGAATATCACCAATAGCCGGATCAACAGCGTTAGCAATAAAATGTGAAGGATAACTTACACGAGTGTTCTCTGTTTTTTTAATGTTAGAATAGTCAACAGTTTTAGTTTCGGGATAAAAATTAATATTCTCTAATAAAGAACCAGCTTTAATAGCGTTGAAAATTTGTGGTTCTTTTTCTGCAGATAAGTCAACACATTTTGCGTAGCAGCCACCTTCAAAATTAAAAACGCCGTGGTCTGACCAGCCGTGTTCATCATCACCAATTAATTTACGGTTTGGATCGGCCGATAAAGTAGTTTTACCGGTGCCCGATAAGCCAAAGAAAATAGCTGTATCACCACTTTTGCCAATGTTAGCAGAGCAGTGCATGGATAAGACTTTTTTCTGGTGTGGTAAAATATAATTTAAAACGGCAAAAATTCCTTTTTTAATTTCGCCGGTATAACCTGTACCGCCAATTAAGATCATTTTTTTAGTGAAATTAATAATAGCGAAGTTATGCTGACGTGTTCCGTCAATTGCCGGATCAGCTCTGTAACCCGGTGCATTTAATATTACCCAATCGTGTTTAAATGTCGGGATCTCCTCTTTTTTTGGACGTAAAAATAAATTGTTAGCGAATAAATTACTCCATGGAGTTTCAGTCACAACTCGGATATTTATTCTGTATTTTGGATCAGCACAAGCGTAGGAATCACGAACCCAGATCTCTTTACCTCCAAAATAGGCAAGCATGCGTTTATGAAGAACATCGAAATGTTTTTCATCAAAGCGATTATTAACATCACCCCACCAAA
>DATMPR010000422.1:0-8008 GCA_035567575.1 Bacteroidia bacterium | reverse complement strand
CGGAGAAAAAAAAACAAATACAGCGCGGAAATTTTCTAATTCGAATGATTATTATGATTCGTACAACACGGCTGTTTACATTGATACTTTAAAGAACATTACGCTTTATCACAAATCAAAATTAGTTCCGGGTGTTGAACGCATGCCGTATCCCGGATTTTTTAAGTATTTTGAAAAATATGCAATTGCATTAGGCGGAACGATGGGAAGTTTAGGAACACAAAAAGAAAGAACGGTATTTGAAGATAATAATTTAAAAATAAAATTAGCACCCTCCATTTGTTACGAAAGCATTTATGGAAATTTCATGAGCGAATATATCCGTAAAGGCGCGCAAGCCATTTGCATTATTACCAACGATGGCTGGTGGGGAAATACACCCGGACATAAACAACATTTAAGTTATGCCAGACTAAGAGCAATAGAATCTCGTAAACAAATTATACGTTCTGCAAACACCGGCATCAGTTGTTTTATTGATGAGTTCGGAAATATTTCCCAGCCGCAGCCCTATGGTGAGTTTGCAGTTATTAATGCTGAAGTTTCTTTAAACGATTCAAAAACATTTTACATTCGTTTTGGTGATCTGATTTCTTTGCTCTCGATCATTTTGACAATTATTTTCATTATTTACGGCAGAATAAAACGCCGTGAAACATTGATCGAATTCAATTCAGATGAGAATAAATGAGCAAATTCAATAGTTTTAGCCTTATTTCGGCTCATATTTAAGGTAATTTGACCTTCTTGAACTTGTAAAATAAGCCCGTTTTATATATATTTACTACACTAAAACATCCTATCATGAAGTCATTATTTTTCACCATCTGTTTTATAGCCGGAATTGTTTATAATGCTCAATCGCAAAAAATGGCAGCGCAATTACAATCAAAAAAATGGTACGTAAATGGAAATGTGGGAAAGGGAGCTTTGACATTGAAACCTACACAAGGTAAAACACCAAGCGATTGGGAAGCAAAGTTTTCTTCAACCGGAAACTTGCATAATTGTTCTACTTTAAAAAACAATGTAATTGATGCGACAGGCATTGAAGTAAAAGCAGGAACAATGTATTGCGATTCTTTTTATTTATATAAAGTAAAGAACGATGTAGTAAGCATTCAGCACATGGCCGATGTTTTTTATTATAAAATTAAGGCGCTTCCTAATAGCGAAGGAATTGAATTAGCTCCTGCAACAAAAGACGATTTCAAATAATAAAAATAAAAATTATTTAAGCTTGGTGCGCACTGGGTTTTTATGTTGTGACTTTTCCGAACCGCAGCATTATGCCGTAAAACCAAATAAAAAATAAACGATGAAAAATGTTTTAATTTTATGTTTAGTGTTCTTTGGAGTAAATTCTTTTTCTCAGGATCTCAGTAAAATGTTGCAGGCAAATAAATGGTATCTGAAATATGATACTAATACCATGAAATTAATTTATTCGAAAAAGAATGTGAGCAAAGATCATGAGAGCATGGAATTTAGAGAAAATGGTAATATAGTCTGGTGTGGAACTGTTGAAGAGAGTAGCTTTAATGCGGAAGGTATGGAAACCCAGTCGTCTAATTTCACATGCGACTCGACACGCAAATATCAGGTTAAGAACGGAAAACTAATGACACAATCATTGAAACAAGCGCCTGAGTATTTTAAATTAACAAAGAAGGGCGAAACTTTTGAATTAACACCTATTAAGGAAGAAGACTTTAAATAATCTTAAACCTGTTAAAACTGCAACAATTTAAGTCATAAATTTCATATCTTTACACAATGGCAAAAGCTGGTCCCATATTATGCTCGTTCTGTAACCGCGATAAGAAAGATGTAAAGATCTTAATTGCCGGGATCAGCGGACATATTTGCGATAATTGTATTTCGCAGGCGTATAAAATGATAAGTGAAGAAGGTAACGCCGATTCCAAACAAAAAGTACAACAGGCTTTAAATTTATTAAAACCAAATGCCATTAAAACATATTTGGATGAATATGTAATTGGTCAGAGCGAAGCAAAAAAAGTATTAAGCGTTGCGGTTTACAATCACTTTAAACGTGTGGCACATGCTACAAATGAAAAAGAAGAAATTGAGATCGAGAAATCAAACGTAATAATGGTTGGTGAAACCGGAACCGGAAAAACTTTAATGGCGCGCTCGATAGCAAAATTATTGAATGTTCCGTTTTGTATAGCTGATGCTACTGTTTTAACGGAAGCCGGTTATGTTGGTGAAGATGTTGAAAGTATCTTAACCCGTTTATTGCAAGCTGCCGATTACGATACCGCAGCAGCGGAACGCGGAATTGTTTTTATAGATGAGATCGATAAAATTGCACGCAAGAGTGATAACCCAAGCATTACACGTGATGTAAGCGGTGAAGGTGTACAGCAAGCAATGTTGAAATTATTAGAAGGCTCTAGTGTAAATGTACCACCGCAAGGCGGCAGAAAACATCCTGATGCCAAAATGATCCAGGTGAACACAAAAAATATTTTATTTATTTGCGGCGGCGCTTTTGATGGGATAGAAAAGAAAATTGCTAACCGTTTAAATACACAGGCTGTCGGATATTCTGCAACTGTTTCAGGTGATGAAGTTGACAGAAGTAATTTATTACAATATATTTCTCCGCAAGATCTAAAATCATTTGGTTTAATTCCGGAGTTAATTGGCCGTTTACCAATTCTAACTTACTTACAACCTTTAGACAAGAGTGCATTGCGTCAGATCTTAACAGATCCTAAAAACGCGTTGATGAAACAATACAAACATTTATTTAAAATGGAAGGCATTAAGCTGGAAGTTGAAGATGATGTGTTGGATTTAGTTGTGGACAAAGCTCTCGAGTTTAAATTAGGCGCACGAGGGTTGCGCGGTATTTGCGAAGCCATTATGCTCGACTTAATGTTTGATCTGCCAAGCACCGAAAAAGCTCCAAAATCTTTTACCATTACTTTAGATTATGCAAGCGCAAAATTAAACGCCGCGAAATTAAGTCACTTGAAGGCGGCTTAATTTCTATTGCAATACCAAAGCTTTATTCTTAATTTCACCTCTCTAATCTTATTAAAATGGATTTCAAAAATTACAATTTCACAGTAACCGATCGTTTTATTCGTTACGCAAAGATCGATACGCAATCTGATCCGACTTCACCAACTTGTCCGAGCACCGAAAAGCAAAAAAATCTCAGCAAAGTTTTGGTCGAAGAATTAAAAGCCATTGGAATAACGGATGCAGAAATGGACCAACATGGTTATGTTTATGCGACCATTCCAAGTAATACAACAAAAAGAGTTCCTGTATTATGTTTTTGTTCGCATGTGGATACGTCGCCTGATTGCAGCGGCACAAATGTAAATCCAATAATTAATAAAGCATATAAAGGCGGAGACATTGTTTTACAAAATGATAAAACACAAATTATAAAATTTGCCGAGCAAGAAGCATTAAAAGATCAAATTGGAAATGATATTATTACTACCGATGGAACAACGTTATTAGGTGCAGATAATAAAGCCGGTCTGGCTGAAATTATGGATGCCGCGCATTATTTAATAAATCATCCGGAAGTGAAGCACGGAAAAATTAGAATACTTTTTACTCCTGATGAAGAAATTGGAAGAGGCGCGGATAAAGCTGATATGAAAAAATTGGGCGCTGAGTTTGGATACACGATGGATGGCGAAACGTTAGGACATATAGAAAACGAAACTTTCAGTGCTGATGGAGTTAGTATTTTAATAAAGGGATATCCAACGCATCCCGGGTTTGCCAAAGATAAAATGGAGCACTCCGTTAAAATTGCGGCCGAAATAATAAATCTGATCCCCAAAAATAAAACACCTGAAACCACAGAGGGAAAACAGCCTTTCATACACCCGACAGCAATTAACGGCGGCTTAGAGCAAGTAGAAATAAAATTTATCATCCGCGCTTTTGATACACCAACTTTGCACGCCTTAGAAAAAGAATTAGAAGACATCACCAAAAAAGTTTTATCAAATTATAAAAAATCTTCCTACGAATTTAAAGTATCGGAACAATATCGTAATATGCGTGAAGTTTTAGATGGCTGCAAACATGTTGTTGATTACGCCATTGAAGCAGTGAAACGTACCGGTGTTACACCTGTATTGTCAAGCATTCGCGGTGGTACAGATGGTTCGCGGTTTTCATTTATGGGATTGCCTTGTCCGAATATTTACGCAGGTGAACATGCTTTCCATAGCAAGTTAGAGTGGGTGAGCGTGCAGGATATGCAAAAGGCTGTTGAAACAATTGTTTACTTAGTGAATATTTGGGAAGAGAAGAGTTAATGTGCTGATTTGATAATGTGTTGATGAGTTAATTTTTCTCCAAGAATATTTTAGTTGGATTTTGTGCTTTAGCGTTTTTGTGGCGAACATCCGAATCTTAATTTAAATCTGGAATCTTGTTAGAATACAAACCGATAATTCAAAAAATCTCTTCTGATCTTTTTTCTGAAAAAGAAATTGAAGTTTCTGTTTTGCGTTTGGATCTGATTCATCCGGAAATCAGCGGGAACAAATGGTTTAAATTAAAATATAATTTAGAGGAAGCGAAGAAACAAGGATTATATACAATTCTAACTTTTGGCGGAGCTTTCTCAAATCATATTCACGCTGCCGCAGTTTCTTGTAAAGAATTTGGATTTAAAAGCATTGGTGTTATCCGAGGAGAAAAGGAATCTGAATCCAATTCAACTTTAAGTGAAGCAAAAAAATATGGCATGCAATTGCATTTCGTTTCACGGGAAAAGTATAAACAAAAAGAAAGTAAGGAATTTGTGGAGCAATTAAAAAAACAATTCGGAAACTTTTATTTAATTCCTGAGGGTGGCGATAATTCGTTCGGAGAAAAAGGCTGTGAAGAAATTTTATCTAAGGAAAATAATTTCGATCATATTTTTTGCGCTTGCGGGACAGGAACAACTTTCAAAGGAATTTCAAAATCCTTAAAGCCAAATCAAAAATTAATTGGGATCAGTGTTTTGAAAGGTGAGCCCTTCGGCAAGCTCAGGATGACAGAGAAGGATTCAGAAATTATTACTGATTATCATTTCGGCGGCTATGCAAAACACACTAATGAATTATTAGAGTTTAAAAATAAATTTGAGTCGGAAAATAATATTCCGCTGGATCATGTTTACACCTCAAAATTATTTTATGCAGTAACTGATCTGATCTCTAAAAATAAAATCCCGAAAAATTCTAAAGTGTTAATAATTCACAGTGGTGGATTACAAGGGAATGCAGGTTACGAAAAGCGTTACTTTCTTAAACCTAATCTAAACGTAAAGGAACCCCAGGGATAAGATTGCCGGGTGTTGAATGTGCCGCCAAGTGGCGATGCAATAATTCTTGCAAAACCAAAACCAACAGAAAAAGTACTTGCCCATTTACCGTTAGAGCTGCATAATAAAAATCCATTTTGAAATTGTATGGTGTAACCGGTAACATTGTATAAATAAACATCGGTGCCATATCTGAAACGCGGTCCAAAAAAGAATTTAGAGTAGCCTTTGGTTTCATAATAATAATTTAGATCTAATCCTGAAATAATTCCGGTATTATGACGCACCTTATCTCTTGTGTTACTTACAATTGTATCGGCCTTGCTTCCCGGGGTTAGAATTCTTGGATCGAAAGATAGACTTACAGGTACCGCAACTCCCATACGTTTATCCATAAATAAGCGTTCATAAGAAAAGGTTATACGTCCGAAAGTAAAAACGTCAAGAGGCTGGAACCCTATAATGTTATCTTTAAATTTTTTCTCCTTTTCGCGGATAGCAGCTTTACGTTCTTCGGCTCTGGCGATTTTGCCTGAAAAGCCGGTTCTTGTATTTTGTGTTTCATTCCCAAAAACATAAAGATCACCGTTTTTCAATTCAGCCATTAATATTTCAGTTTTTTCTAATGTAAATACATTCGATGAAGCGGTGGTATCTTTATAATCAATTGTGGTTGGATTAACAGAAATAATTTTACAATTAATTTTTTTACCCGATTTCAAGATCATTTTCTCCTGCGCGTATGAATTACCAAACACTGCGAGTGATAAAAAAACAAATATGTAAATTTTCAACTTCATTAATAAAAACGGTAACCAACGCACATTCCTAAATACGCTTTTCCAAACGAGCGTGGTTGCTGAGCCGGATCTGCTTTAACTGCTTTTGAAATATCACTGTCTTTATTTGTAAAACCTAAACCAATAAATATTCGGTAGGTAAAAAAAGGTGTAGCGCGTATTTGAATTCCATTTACGATCATGCTTGCAAATTGAAAATTATTTACGTTCTCTTTCTTAATATTTGTAAAAGGCAAACCGTTGATCACATCGTGAACTTCAGTTTCCCTTACATAATCATAATTCATGTATTTAAACATAAGGCCAACAAAATACTGTGATCTTTTTCTTGCCTGCGTGTAATAATTGACACCAATACCTATGTCGTAATTTTTTTTGGAGATGCCAAGTGCTTGAATGTAACGGTTGGTGTAATTGGTATGAAGATTAAAATTATAAGCACCTAAAACTGTAAGTGAGAAACGGTTTTTTGCAAACTCACGGTCGTATAACAAAGCAATATCAGAATTGGCAAGTGCTATGCCATTAAAATAAAGGCAATTCTTATTTAAATAATAGAGATCGTACGGTCCTTTTTTTACTATTTCTCTTTTCGGAGTAGTCGTTACCGTTTTTATTGGAGAAATTGAAGTTGGGTTAGGATTTAAAACTTCAACCACGCCGTTTTTGTATTCAATAAATAGCACATCACCTTTTGCGACAATATAAGTGGGGCCATCGGGATTGGTAAAATTTTTGTATTTAATTTCAGACGTTGAAATTTCTTTAACGATGGCTTCAACTTTACTGCCATTATTAAGATAAATCAGATCCTGTGCTCTTATAGTTTGAAATAAGAATGCAAAACAAAAAAGGATAACTAAATTTATAGCACGGAGCATTCATTAAAATTACGTAAAAAACAAGAAAGAAAAAAGCCTCAATTAAGAGGCTTTTCAAGAGTGAAATGTTAAATGAACAGGATTAGTTGGCTTTATAAACCATTATATTAAATACGTAGGGGTTAATGCGTTTAATTTGTTCGCTGCGTTTAATATTTTTAAGTGTGTTTTTCTTAAGGTTGAGAGTCAATCCGCTTTCAGCGTCTTTTAAACTTTTATTAAAAGCAGTAACTGCATCAATGATCTCCTGCGATTTAATGGCGAAACCTGTTGCTTCTGCATTGGTAATTTTACCACGTACTAAACCAATAACAGCACCTTGCTCATCTAATAACGGACCACCGCTATTACCAGGATTAACAGGAATTGATATTTGATACATAGTGGTATCGCTATGATATCCGCTTAACGAACTTAAAGATCCTTCGCCGTAAACTATATCATGACGAGGGTAGCCTAATGTAAATACTTTTTCGCCCAGATCGCAATTACGGTTGCTGAATACGAATGGAAGGTTCCATGTTTTAAAGATATCGTTGTTTTCAATTTGTAAAACGGCTACATCTATTTTTGGATTAGTGAAAACAACTTTTGCAGCAACACGGTTGGTAGTATTGTTTTCAATAAAAACAGAATCGGCACCTTTTATCATGTGTAAACTGGTAATGATAAAACCTTTGTTGTTAATGGCAAAACCGGTTCCTTCAAAATTAGCCGGTGCGTATTTTTTCTTTTCACCAACTTTGGTAATGGCTTCAACAATATTATCCTGTGTATAGCGTAACTCGTTTACTTCACGTTTTAAATCGGTTATGGCGTTGCTTTGTTTGGTAAGAATATAACCTCCTGTACTTAATAAAGCCAATGCAGAAAGTATGGCAATTAAACCAACACCTGCAGCCATTGCTACATTGCGGCCAAATTTTTGATAGAAGTTCTCCTGCTTAATTGGAATGATCTTAGCGTCGTTGCCAAATTCTTTTTCGTGAATTGCTTTAAGTGCTTTT
>DATMPR010000421.1:0-9819 GCA_035567575.1 Bacteroidia bacterium | reverse complement strand
TAAGAGTATTTGTATAAATTACAGTTGCAACCGCATTTGCAGTATCGTGAAAACCATTAATAAATTCGAAAATGCAGGCCAGCAATAAGCAAAATACCAGTAGTAAACATAAACCTGTGGTTAACCCAAACATATTATACGGGAGTTTTTAAGCAATAACCAAGTCCGCGATAAGTTTTAATAATGTCGTCGCCTAATTCCCGGCGGATGTTCCGGATATGAATATCAATAGTTCGTTTTGATGAAACTTCTTTGTTGTGCCAGATCTCAGATGCAATTTCGTCTTTCGAAAATATTTTGTTCGGACTCGAAAATAAAAGTGTTACCATTCTGAATTCAAGTCTTGGTAACGAATAAGCTTTTTCTCCAATAATTATTTTGTAACGTTCATGATCAATATAAATAAATTTATTTTCGTTTTGTGAACCATCAGGAACCTTACGTTTTAGAAGCGATTTAATTTTAGATTCAAAAACCAAAGGATTAACCGGTAAGTCAACAAAATCATCTGCCCCCGAATTAAAAGCGCTTATCTGTATAAAATCATCAGACTTAGAAGAACACACAATCAAATATGGCTGATGTTTTAATTTTAAAAGTTTAATTTCTTTAATGACAGTGATGGCATCTGTATTATCTAATTCGAGATCAATTATCAGAATGTCAAAAGAATCATTTAATAAAAAGCGTTCAAAGTCAACATAAGAATATACACTCGTAATTTTAACATTAAGCTTGGTTAAACTTTTTTTATAAAATTCAGTATTTGAATTATTAACAGAATATATTATGGCCGAATGCAATCTGGTAAAGTAACCAGCACCAGTTTATACTACAATTATGGATCTGTTAGCAAATGATTATAGTTGCATTAAGAGAACATTACCCAAAAAAACATTTTTTCTTAGCTATTATTTCTTTTTCCCCGGGCGAAACCGTTTAGTTAATATTTATTTAACTAAAACTTTACAATTAATATGTAATTAAAATGACACATTTACATAAAATAAATTATGGCCCTTAGTATAAAAGAATTAATTCAAAAAAACAGAAGCGCGCACAAGCAACACTTTTATATAGAATCAGTTTATTTGTCATACAATTTAATTGGAAAAGTTCTCCGTCAGATATTAATGGAAGAAAAAATCTTGAATAAGGGCGGCAAAGCTAAACTTTCAGCTTATATTAAAACTGTAAAATCACATTATACGGCCTCTCCTGCTTTTCGCCGAAAAATGAAAAAATCCGTGTTTAAAACAATTAACGAATTTAGCGTTGATTTCAAAACCGTTAATAAAGAATTAAAATATCAGTATCCTGAATTAAAACTGAAAGCGACTTCCCAAAAAGGAATTAATGCACTTGTGCTTTTACATACCTCAGTAGTTAAACTCAAATCTAATAAAAGAAATTAGAGTTTACACTTGTCGAAAAAAAAATGGTTCTGTGTTGTGAAATCACAAACATCTTTACCAAAGTATTTAAAATCGATTTTAATTCTTAACAATTACTTAATGCAAGCTTAATGGTTTCTTTTTTTGCACGAACTAGATTTGACGAAATTTAAAATAATAACTATGAAAGTTCAAGCAAAGTTCAAACAATTAATCATCATTAGTATATTTCTTTTGTCTCAATTTAATAAAATTGAAGCGCAAGTAACCAGTTCTGGATTAACCGGAAAAGTAACTGATACCAAAGGTGAAATTTTACCCGGAGTTGTAGTATTAGTTACCCATAATCCGACCGGAACAAAATATCCTACAATGACCGATCTAAATGGGGTCTACCATTTGGTGAATTTAATTCCCGGTGGTCCTTATACTGTTAAAGCAACTTTTATTGGTCAAAAAGATCAGGTGAAAGAAGGTATTAATTTAGCATTAGGAGAAAATTTAAAATTTAATATCGCGATGCAGGAAAGCACACAAGACCTTGCTGAAGTAGAAGTTGTCGGAAATTCTGATGATAATAAAAAAGGAACCGGGACTAAAATTTCAAAAGAACAAATACAACAATTACCCACTCTATCAAGAAGTATTACTGATTTTACAAAACTTACTCCGCAAAGTTCTAATAACTCATTTGCCGGAACAAATTTCAGGTATAATAATATTACTGTTGACGGCGCTATTAATAATGACGCCATCGGGTTCAGTCCTTCGCTTGGAGGCGTTGGCGGAACATCTAATATGCCAGGAAGCAGTACACGCACTAATCCTATTAGTTTGGATGCAATTGAAACTATGGCGGTAAGTATAGCGCCTTATGATGTTAAGCTTGGAAACTTTACAGGAGGCAGTATTAATGCTGTAACTCGCAGGGGAACTAACGATGTAAGCGCATCTGTATATTCTTTTGGCAGGGGCGCAGCAATTACCGGACCTGACAATGCCGGTGACAAAAGCAAAATGCCTTCCTCTTATCATGATTACCAAATAGGTATTCGTGTTGGGCTGCCAATAATTAAAGATAAATTATTCTTTTTTACAAACTTGGAAAATACTGACAGATCAGAACCACAGTTTTACGAAGCAGGGCAAAACGGTACGTTTATGACAACAGCTATCGCGCAACAGATCACAGATAGTTTAAAGAGTACACATTTTATGCCAAAGAGCCAATATAATCCAACAGGAACTTATGACCCGGGTGCATATGACAAATATTCTATTTACTCAAGAAGCACGAAATTTTTTACCCGTGTTGATTGGAATATTAATGACAAAAACCAGTTAAGTATCCGTAACAATTATGTTACTTCTTCTGCCACTAATCTTGAACAATCAGCTACACAATTTCAGTTTGGCAACTATGATTTTACGCAAAATAACGTGAATAATAGTACAGTAATGGAATTAAAAAGCCAGATCAATAATAAAACTGCAAATAGTTTTATTGCTGGCTATACAAATATTCATGACTACAGAACGCCTTTAGGGTCTCAAATTTTCCCACAGGTTCAGATCAACAACGTTAATGGAAGCGGCGTGGTTTTATTAGGAAGTAATAGAGAAGCATCCATTTTCAACATGCGCCAAAAGACTTTTGAGATCACAGATAATTTTACCTGGTTCAAAGGAAGAAACACAATTACTTTAGGTACACACAATGAAATTTATAGCATCGACTATGGTTTTATCAATTCATGGAACGGACGAATTGATTATAATAACCTGCCTGACTTTTTGGCTAATAAACCTTCCCGTGAAAGAGCAATCTTTAACCTTAGTGATAACAGTCAAGGTTATAACAATAATAATCCTGTTGCAAAATTCAATGTTTACATGTTGAGTGCTTATGCACAAGATGAGATTGCAGTTGCGGAAAATTTTAAAGTTACCGCAGGAGTAAGGGTAGATTATAATGCTGTTAATAGTCCTCCTGCAAGAAGTTCTTCAGTAACAACTTCGTCAGAGGGAAACAATTGTGGAACAACTTATAATTATACAAAATTAAGCCAATTGAATACTAAAGTACTCGGTCAACCCATAGTTTCGCCAAGAGTTGGATTTACATGGGATGTACTGAAAAATAAAAAGCTAATCGTTAGGGGTGGTAGCGGTATATTCACAGGCCGAATTCCTTTTGCCTGGTTAGGATATGCTTATTATAATAACGGTGTTAATTTTGGTGCTTTCGATTATAAAAACGCAGCACCGGGTAAAAATATTCCAACCGACCCTACACAGTTTCAGGCATACAACTCTAATGTATTATTGCAACCCAATCGTGTAGAAGTAGATTTAATTGATAATAATTTTAAAATGCCAAGAGTATGGAGAAGTAATCTTGCAACTGATATTATGATTCCCGGTGGTGTAAAATTAACTTTGGAAGGAATATTTACGCAAACCATTTACGATGTTCAGTTTAAGCAGGTGAACTTAAAAGATTCAGTTAAATATGCACCAATAGATGTGAATCATCAGCAACCTATTTACTTAAGTGGCGGTACAACCGGAAACAGGATTAACAATAGTTTTTCAAGTGCTTATATGATGACAAATACTACAAAAGGGTATCGTTACCAATTGACAGCTCAATTATCGAAAGAATTTAAATTTGGTTTAAATGTTATGGCTGCATACACCTATGGCCAGTCTTATGATATTGCAAATGGAATCCGTAATTCATTTGAAAGTAACTGGCAATTGAACCAATCTTTAAACGCCAACAATCCTGGTCTCGCCTTTTCAAACTTTGATATCAGGCACCGGATCATTTCAACTCTGGGTTATAAGAAAAGCTGGAGCAAAATGTTAACTTCTTATTTGTCTTTCGTGTTTTCTGCTCAATCGGGTTCTCCTTATACTTGGGTACTAAATAGTAACAAAGTGACGAATAGCGGTCAGCAGGTAGATCTTGCCTACATTCCATCTTCGCAGTCAGATGTAAACCTTGTTCAATTTACGGATGCGAACGGAGTGGTTCATACCACACAACAACAATGGAATGATCTTAATGCTTATATCAGCAGCGATAAATATTTGAATTCACATCGCGGACAATTCACATCGCGTAATGGTGCCCGCACGCCGTGGAACAATTTACTTGATATGCGCTTTATGCAGGACGTAAACTTTTATACAAAAAACCAAAAGAAACATACGATCCAAATTACATTTGATATAATTAATCTTACTAATCTTATTGATCCTGCAGCAGGTAAAGTGTATTTTGTTCCAAATACTCTTAACTCTTCGGCTTCGTTTGGTTTAACACCTTTAGGGTCGTACGGAGTGAATGGTAATCCAAACTATAATTATACAACGCCAACCACAACGCCTTATTCTATTGACAAACTGAATTCCCGCTGGCAAGGTCAATTGGGTGTCAGATATAGTTTTTAGTTCTTGCTTTGTTTGGTGTTCTCGGGTCTGTTAGGTTTTAATTAACGCGATTGATTTTACTTAACAGACTTTTTTAAATAAGACTATTAAAAAAGGGGATGTAAAAAACCTCTTTTTTAGTTAGTTTAGTGTTGAAAATGGCACTTTAAAACAATTTATCGCGCTAAAAATACCTTTTAATACTAGAGTAAATTTGAATTTAAATGTTAACATAAGGTTAATTTTAAAAAGGAACAAATTCATTATTTAAAGTTAATTTAACATGTGAACTTAAATTTTATCATACTTTAGGTCCAATTATGAGCGATACTCACAGAATATTATTGGTAGATGACGAGGAGGATATTCTAAATTTCTTATCGTACAATCTAAAAAAAGAAAGTTACGAAGTTTACACAGCACTTAACGGACACGATGGCATTGCTTTAGCAAAAAAACATAAGCCGCATTTAATTGTATTAGATGTAATGATGCCCGAAATGGATGGGATTGAAACATGCAGGATCATCAGAGAAAACAAAGAATTAAGTAATGTATTAATAGTTTTTTTAAGTGCAAGAAACGAAGATTATACTCAGATCGCCGGTTTTGATTCGGGTGCCGACGATTATATTACAAAACCTATAAAGCCGCGTGTTTTTATAAGCCGAATTAAAGCATTAATGAGAAGGCTGGTGAGTGATACGCCTAAGGTAGAAAAAGTATTAGACTTCGGGGACATAAAAATAGATCTTGAAAAATATCTTGTTTTTAAAGACAAAAAAGAAATAATGTTACCGAAAAAAGAATTTAGATTATTAGAACTTTTAGTTTCCAAGCCCGGTAAAGTATTTACACGTGAATTTATATTAGAAAAAATTTGGGGTGATGAAGTTGTTGTTGGAGACAGAACAATTGATGTTCATATCCGCAAGCTTCGTGAAAAATTAGGAGAGACAAATATAAGAACAGTAAAAGGAGTTGGCTACAAGTTTGAATTTTAATTGTTGGTTTAGTTTTATAATGAATCCCGCCCTTGTCATCCTGAGCTTAAGGGCCATGGTGGATTTATTTTTTAAGTAAAACATTTATCGGGTAATTCATGTCGGTTGTTGCATATTCGAACCAAAGACAATTAAAGATCCCGATGTTCTCTATGTTTCGTTCTATTTCTGTTTCATAAATAGTAATGATCTTTTTTTCCCCATTCTGATATTGAAAAATAAGCTGAAGTCCGGTTATGTTACTCCTGAAGGGCAAAAGAGTAAACGTGTTTTCCGAATTATTGATTTTAACTATTTCTGAACTTGTTTTACCTGCACGCAGGCTTAGAATTAATGACCTCATGTAAAAAATCGGTAATTGTATTTATAAAATTTAATTGTTTAAAAAACCGGCCTCAAGGCAAATCCTTGAACCATTAAATTAAAAAACTGCAATAACCGATAATTAAAGCGGGAGATACCCGGAGGTAGGTGAGATTGAAATGAAATGTTTTTGCAAAAAAACAGAATAAAAATTCCTTAAGCGTAAAAGTTAAACATGATACCGGCAAACTTAATGGTGCAGTTAAAGTAACAGAAAGTTTTTTAGCTGCATTAAAACATAATAAAGTACGGTATTTTACTTTATAAGGAATTTCAGAAGAAGTATCCGGGGTTTGCTTTTTTGAGTAAGAAAGAATATGCGTTTTGTTTTTTGAAGGCGGGCAATAAGTGCAATTTGGCATTAAGTAAATACCAACCACATGTGCTGCACAGATCGTAAACGCCAGAAATAAAACAAACCGTTTAAACATAAACAAACTTAATAAAATATATTTTAAAACAAAAAACCCCGAACGTTTGCCGGGGTTTAATTTTTAATTCTTTGCTAATTCAAATCTATCGAGATTCATTACTTTGTTCCATGCGGCGACAAAATCTTTTACAAATTTGTCTTTCGAATCGCTGCTAGCATATATTTCTGCAATTGCACGCAGTTCGGAGTTTGAACCAAAAATTAAATCAGCTCTGGTGGCTGTCCATTTTGGTTCTCCGGTTTTACGATCAGACCCCATAAAAATTTCACCCGAATCGTTTGTTGCTTTCCATGTTGTTCCCAGATCCAATAAATTTACAAAGAAATCATTTGTTAGCGTTTCAGGATTTTTAGTAAATACGCCGTGTTTAGAATCATTGTAGTTCGTATTCAATACTCTCATGCCGCCCAATAAAGCCGTCATTTCAGGAGCGGTTAAGTTTAATAATTGAACTTTGTCAATTAGCATTTCTTCAGTAACTGAAATGCATTTTGCATTTTTATAATTTCTGAATCCATCAGCTTTTGGTTCTAATACTGCAAATGATTCTACATCGGTTTGCTCTAAAGTTGCATCACCTCTGCCGGGTGTAAATGGAACGTTTATGTTGTGTCCTGCATTTTTTGCAGCTTTTTCAATAGCAGCACAACCGCCTAACACAATTAGATCTGCCATAGAAACTTTTTTAGCAGATTCTTTTTGAATTCCTTCTAACGCACTTAAAACTTTTTTTAATTGAGCAGGATTATTTACTTCCCAATTATTTTGAGGAGCAAAACGAATGCGCGCACCGTTAGCACCACCGCGTTTATCAGAACCGCGGAATGTAGAAGCTGAAGCCCAGGCTGTAGAAACTAATTGTGCTATCGAAAGCCCGCTTGAAAGAATTTTATTTTTTAAAGCAGTAATGTCGCTGTCATTTAATTCATTTTTTGTTGCAGGAACCGGATCTTGCCAGATCAATGTTTCTTTAGGAATTTCAGTTCCTAAATAACGCGCAATTGGTCCCATGTCACGGTGTGTAAGTTTGAACCAGGCTCTTGCAAATGCATCTGCAAACTGATCAAAATTTTCATAAAAACGTTTTGATATCGGACCATAAATAGGATCCATTTTTAAAGCTAAGTCAGCTGTTGTCATCATTGGCGCATGATGTTTGTTTTTATCGTGCGCATCTACAACTGTAGTACCGGCACTTGGATCCGTTGGTGTCCATTGATGCGCGCCTGCAGGACTCTTGGTTAATTTCCAATCGTATTTAAATAAAGTTTCGAAATAACCATTATCCCATTTTGTCGGATTTGGTTTCCATGCGCCTTCTATGCCGCTGGTAATTGCATCGCCGCCTTTACCTGATTCAAAACTATTTTTCCAGCCCATTCCCATTTCTTCTATGCTTGCGCCTTCAGGTTCACGACCAACATGACTATCACTTGCAGCACCATGTGCTTTCCCAAAAGTATGACCGCCTGCAACTAATGCAACTGTTTCTTCATCATTCATCGCCATGCGTTTAAAAGTTTCGCGGATATCTTTTGCTGAAGCTAAAGGATCAGGGTTTCCATTGGGGCCTTGAGGATTTACATATATCAATCCCATTTGAACTGCTCCAAGAGGATCATCAAGTTTGCGATCTCCTGAGTAACGTTTGTCTCCCAGCCATTCTGTTTCGTTACCCCAATTAATATCTTGTTCCGGTTCCCAAATATCTTCTCTGCCGCCTGCAAATCCAAAAGTTTTGAAACCCATAGATTCCAGTGCGCAGTTACCTGCTAATATCATTAGATCTGCCCAGGAAATTTTATTGCCATATTTTTGTTTGATAGGCCAAAGCAAAAAACGGGCCTTATCTAAATTTCCATTATCAGGCCAGCTATTAACAGGTGCAAAACGTTGATTGCCTGTGCCTGCACCGCCGCGTCCGTCAGAAATACGATATGTACCGGCACTATGCCAGGCCATACGAATAAACAAAGGACCATAATGACCATAATCAGCCGGCCACCAATCTTGCGAATTGGTCATTAAATCAAAGATGTCTTTTTTGATGGCTTTTAGATCTAACTTTTTAAACTCTGCGGCATAATTAAATCCATTATCCATTGGGTCCGACAAGTTCGAGTGCTGTCGTAAGAGGTTTAAGTTTAATCTATTTGGCCACCAATCTTTGTTTGATGTGCCATTGCCCGGGTTTTTTTTCATTTGTCCGTGAGGAAAAGGACATTTACTTTCGTTTGAGTTGCTCATATTTTCTAAAATTTATTTTGTTTTTGTCATCCTGAAACAAGTGGGCTGAATTTATTCAGCACCTGTGGTTCAGGATCTTTTTTTTCATTCGCTGTTGACATGTTTTTTTAAGTTTAGTGTCAACACTAATTGAGTCAACAAAATTATGATTTACTTTGCTAAAACATACTTTTAATTTAATAAATTTAAATAAAAAATAACGCTTATGAGTCTCAAAATTAACGACACAGCCCCTGATTTTAAACTGTTTAACACGGAAAAGAAGGAAATTTCTTTATCTGATCATAAAGGGAAAAACGTGGTAATATTATTCTTTCCGCTCGCATTTACCGGAACTTGTACAGCTGAGCTTTGCCATATGCGTGATGAAATTGGGATTTATTCTGATTTAGATGCAGTTATTTTGGGAATTTCTATTGATAGTCTTTTTGTATTGGGAAAATATAAAGAGGCGAACAATCTTAATTTCGATCTGTTGTCTGATTTTAATAAAACGGCTTCAACAGCTTATGGTTGTTTGTATGATGAATTTATTTTTACAATGAAAGGCGTAAGTAAGCGTTCAGCATTTATAGTTGATAAAACAGGGAAGATGCAATACGCTGAGATCCTGGAAAAAGCAACCGAGCAGCCGAATTACCAAAACATGAAAGCTTGTTTAGCGAAATTAAATTCTGCTGCAATATAATAATGAGCTTTAAGGAGGACAAAGATTTTATAAGCCACAATGTACCCCCTTTCCTTTGGAAATCCGAAGGATTCGATGGGACAAATAAAGACAAACCCAAACCCATCAAAGGGTCGGGGATCGGTCAAAATGCTAAAAAGTTATTTCAATAAAAATTTAATTGAAGCCGGTTGTGATGAAGCGGGTCGTGGTTGTTTGGCGGGACCGGTTTTTGCAGCCGCAGTAATTTTACCAAAAAACTACAAGAATAA
>DATMPR010000420.1:0-17635 GCA_035567575.1 Bacteroidia bacterium | reverse complement strand
GTATTGAGATGTTAGTATAGAGTATTACCATTGTATACAGTGTTATAACGCTTTCTATTCATACATGATTTTAATTTATAATTCATTTATCTGTTTTTCAAACATCATTTCTCACTACTCAAATCTCCATACTCACATCTCACTTCTATAACAATTCAAATACACCTGCCGCACCATGTCCGGTTCCAATACACATGGTTACGATGCCGTATTTTTTATTTCTTCGTTTTAATTCATTAAATAATTGCACTGATAACTTTGCACCACTGCAACCCAACGGGTGACCTAATGCAATTGCGCCGCCATTAACGTTAACAATGTCCTGATCTAATTTTAATTCACGCATGACAGCCAACGACTGAGATGCAAATGCTTCATTCAATTCAAACAGATCGATATCTTTTAATTTTAGTCCCGCTTTCTCAATTGCTTTTGGAATTGCTACTATCGGACCAATTCCCATAATACGGGGCGGTACTCCCGCTACTGCATGTGATACTAAACGTGCAATGGGTTTTAAATTTAATTCTTTTACCATGCGTTCGCTCATTACAATTACAAAAGCTCCGCCATCGCTGGTTTGAGAAGAGTTGCCCGCAGTAACACTTCCGCCATTGGCAAAAACGGGTTTTAATTTTGTAAGCGCATCCATCGAAGTATCCGCCCGCGGACCTTCATCCGTATCTACAATATAGTCGCGCGTTTTGCGTTTTTCTTTTTCATCAAGATAAGTTTCATTTATTTTTATTGGAACTATTTCATCTTTAAATTTTCCTGCTTTTATGGCTGCTAATGCTTTTTGGTGTGAGTTAAAAGCAAACATATCCTGATCATCGCGTGATACATTAAATTCTTTAGCCACTGCTTCTGCAGTTAATCCCATGTTCCAATACCAATCGGCATGTTCTTTTGCTATTTGTGGATTTGGAACTATGCGCCAACCGCCCATTGGAATCAAACTCATGCTCTCTACTCCGCCTGCAATAATACAATCCGCCATTCCTGAATTTATTTTTGCACTTGCAATAGCGATCGTTTCTAATCCCGATGCACAATAACGATTCACGGTCATACCTGATACTTTATCTGTATTTAAAGAAAGCAGTGAAATTATTCTTCCTATATTTAAACCTTGTTCAGCTTCCGGCATTGCGTTTCCAACTATAACATCGTCGATCCGTTCTTTATCAAGCTGCGAAACAGAATTTACCAAGTGTTTTATTATATCTGCTGCAAGGTCATCCGGACGTGTAAAACGAAACAATCCTTTAGGGGCTTTTCCTACTGCGCTTCTGAAACCTGCTATGATGTATGCGTTCATGCTGTTGGTTGTTAGTTGTTAGTTGTTAATTGTTAGTTGTTAGTTGTTAATTGTTAGTTGTTAATTGTTAGTTGTTAATTGTTGGCTTTTCATTATGAGTTATATTATTAAAGATAAAACTGATAACATATAACTGACAACCCATAACCTTTAAATTAATTTCTCAATACCTTCCCTCCATTTATAATACTATGCAATCGTTCAAGAGTTTTCCGTTCAGTACACAACTGAAGAAAAATTTCTCTTTCAAGATCAAGCAGATATTGTTCTGTTACATGTGTAGGTTGAGATAAATTTCCTCCTGCCAAAACAAAACCAAGTTTTTCAGAAATTACACGATCGTGATCACTAATATAATTTCCACTTTGCATGGCATTGGCTCCTGCATATACCAAACCCATTGCCTGATTGCCTA
Source organism: Bacteroidia bacterium (assembly GCA_035567575.1). Lineage (GTDB taxonomy): Bacteria > Bacteroidota > Bacteroidia > B-17B0 > Aurantibacillaceae > JAHEYG01. Next base: position 15,899 of record DATMPR010000420.1, on the reverse strand, counting down.
ACACGCGAATATCTTTTCGCGGAGCAGGTTTTGTATAACCTTCTTCAGCCATTAATAAACATTCTGCTTTTGCTTCAGTTAAAAGTCTGTTTCTGGATATAATTACTTTATCAATTCCTTTTCTTAAAATACCGAGATCGAAAGCTTCGTATGCAGATGTTGATACTTTAGCCTGACCGATAGTTAAGAATTTATCTCTGAAAGTATTTAATTCAATATCTCCCGATTTCAACTCATCACTTAAACGTAAAGCAAATTCTTTTGTTCCTCCTCCACCCGGAATCAATCCAACACCAAATTCAACCAAGCCAATGTATGTTTCAGCATGTGCTACAACTTTATCTGCATGCAAACAAATTTCGCAGCCACCACCTAATGCTAATCCGTGAGGAGCAGCGACAATTGGTATGGAGGAATACCGAATGCGCATGGTTGTGTTCTGAAATGTTTTTACAGCCATGTTCAGTTCATCCCAATCCTGATCGGCAGCCATCATATAAAGTAATCCTACATTTGCACCGGCCGAAAAATTAGCACCTTCATTGCTTATCACTAATCCTTTGTAATCTTTTTCCGCTATCTCAATTGCTTTTACAATGCCGGATAAAATTTCACCGCCGATCGTATTCATTTTTGTGTGAAATTCGGCATTCAGGATTCCGTCACCAAGATCTGTTACTGTAAGTCCACTGTTTTTCCAAATTGTTTTTGTAGAACGGATATTTTCAAGCGAAATAAATTGTTCAGAACCGGGAATGGTCTTATAAGTTTTAGAATTAATATCATAAAACTTTTTATGTCCGTTTTCTGTTTTATAAAAATAACTATTTGTTTTAATAAATTCATAAACCCAATCGGCCGGTTTGTGACCGGTTTCTTCAATTAACGCAACCGCTTCTTTTACACCAATCGCATCCCAATATTCGAACGGACCAAGATCCCAGCCGAATCCTGCTTTCAAAGCATCGTCAATGCGATAAAGTTCATCTGAAATTTCAGGAATGCGATTGGAAACATATTGAAATAATCCTGCAAAAGTAGCGCGGTAAAATTCTCCTGCTTTATCTTTTCCTGTTACTAATATTTTTAAGCGGTCCTTTAATTTATCAATGGGTTTAGTTTGTTCAAGCGTAGCAAATTTTACTTTTTGAGAAGGTTTGTATTCCAGTGTTTTCAGATCCAAAGCCAATATCTCAGATTTTCCTTCCTTATTTTTAATTTTTTTATAAAAACCTTGTTTTGTTTTATCACCGAACCATTTATTGTCGATCATCTTCTGAATATAAGCAGGAATCACAAACAGTTCTTTTGCTTCATCGTCCGGACAATTTTTCTGTAAACCTTTTGCAACCATTACCAAAGTATCCAAACCTACTACATCGCAAGTGCGGAATGTTGCAGATTTAGGACGACCCAAAACAGGACCGGTTAATTTATCTACTTCTTCAACTGTGAGTCCCATTTTTTCTACAATATGCAGCAACGACATAATACTGTAAACACCAACACGGTTTGCAATGAATGCAGGCGTGTCTTTACATAAAACAGTTGCCTTGCCTAAGAACTGTTCACCGTAATGCATTAAAAAATCTATCACTTCCTGACTTGTATGTTTTGTAGGAATAATTTCCAGCAATCTTAAATAACGCGGCGGGTTGAAAAAATGTGTACCGCAAAAATGAGATTTGAAATCATCACTTCGTCCTTCCGTCATTAAATGAATAGGAATGCCAGAAGTATTCGATGTGATCAACGTTCCGGATTTACGATATTTTTCTACGTTTTCAAAAACTTTCTTTTTTATATCAAGATTCTCGATAACCACTTCAATTACCCAATCACAGGAATTTATTTTTGGCATATCATCTTCAAAATTCCCTGTAGTGATCCTTGAAGCAAATTCTTTTTTATAGATCGGTGATGGATTTGATTTTAATGCAAGCTGAAGATCGTCATTCGCAATACGGTTTCTTACTGCTTTCTTTTCTAAGGTAAGTCCCTTTGCTTTTTCGGCGTCGTTAAGTTCTTTCGGTAAAATATCAAGTAACAATACTTCACAGCCAATATTTGCAAAATGACAAGCAATGCGTGAACCCATTACGCCCGATCCAAGCACCGTTACTTTTTGAATTATTCTTTTCATAGGTTTTATTCTTCAATCAATATTTTTACTCTGCATCAATTCTGATCAGATCATATGCTGATATATTTTATCGTAAGTTACTTTATTTTCACTTAAAATAATTTTTCGTTTCAATGAAAGTTTTGGCGTCATTTCTCCGTGATCAATTGTCCATTCCCTTGGCAGCAATTCTATTTTTTTAATTCTTTCGTAATGTGCCAGTTCATTATTCACCTCATCAACTTCCTGATGTATGCGTTTAATTATTTCAGGATGCTTTATCATTTCTTCGTTGGTAGTGTAAGTGATCTTTCTTTTTTCACACCATTGTTTTAAAAATGCAAACGCCGGAACAATGAAAGCGGCAGGAAATTTTTCATTCTCACCAATAAGCATCGCCTGTTCAATAAAACGACTTTCCTTCAATTTATTTTCGATGCTTTGAGGTGTAATATATTTTCCGCCTGAGGTTTTAAACATTTCTTTTTTACGGTCGGTAATTTTTAAAAATTTACCGTCTTCCAATATACCAATATCCCCTGTATGAAACCAGCCTTCCGCATCAATTACTTCTTTGGTGAGTTCAGGCTGTTTAAAATAACCTAACATCACATTTGGTCCTTTTACATATATTTCTCCGTCATCAGCAATTTTTACTTTAATATTATTTAAAATAAGACCAACTGTACCTATTTTAATTTTATCATCATCAAAATTATTTACCGCTATCACAGGCGAGGTTTCGGTTAAACCGTATCCTTCCAGCACTTTTATGCGGGCTGCATGAAATACTCTGGCTAATCTTGGCTGCAAAGCAGAACCTCCTGAAACAACAGCCACAATATTTCCGCCTAACGCTTCACGCCATTTGCTGAAAATTATTTTGTTGGCTAATTTTAATTGAAACTCATACCAGGCGCCATTGGCTCCATGCTGTTCGTAACGCAAACCAAGATTAAGCGCCCAGAAAAAAAGAATTTTCTTCACACCTTTTAATTGAGCACCGGTACTTACAATTTTTTCGTACACCTTTTCAAGCAAGCGAGGCACAGTAACAAATATTTGCGGTTTTACTTCTTTTAAATTAGCGCCAATAGTATCCATACTTTCAGCATAATAAACCGATAAGCCATGACTCATATATAAATAAGACAACATTCTTTCGTAAACGTGATTCAAAGGTAAAAAACTTAATGCTCTCCAGGTTTGTTTAAACGGACAAAGATCTTTTGTCGCAATAACATTACTGATGAAATTACGGTGAGAAAGCATAACTCCTTTTGGATTACCTGTTGTGCCGGAAGTATAAATCAGCGTGGCGAGATCGTCAGGTTTTATGTTTGCTTTTATTTCTTCTAATTGTTTTGGATGAGAATTCTTTTTTCCAATATCAATGAGATCTTTTAAAGACCGTACACCCGCTAGCGGATTGAAACAAAAAATTTCTTTTATAGTTGAGTTAACCGAACAGGCTTTTACTTTTTTATATTGCTCTTCGTTCGCAACAAAAAAATATTTTAGATCAGCTTCTTTAATAACATGAATAAGATCATGATCGCTTATGGTTGGATACAATGGTGTATTGATTGAACCCGTTTGCAAACATGCAAAATCCACAAAGTTCCATTCGGGGCGGTTGTTTGAAATCAATCCGATATTATCGCCTTTTTTTATACCTGATTCAATAAAAGCATAGCTCAGGTAATTTACGGTATCAATAAAATCAGTAGTGCTGTATTTATGCCATGCGCCGCCCTCTTTGGATGCCAATGCGTCCTCTTTAAGCGGCATATTTTTTAAGTTATGCAACAGGTCAAATAAGCGGTAATTTTCCACGACCAATATTTTGTATAATTATACGCTTTCTATTTCAAATGGTTTGTTTTTAAAGCCGATTTCTGTAAAATATGATGCTTGGATAAATTTGCTCTATCTTTGTATACCGAAGGAATTCAGGCCAGTTAAAAAACAAACCTGAATCCTATGGTATTATATTGGAGTAATCAGTACCCGATTTCAAAAATCTAATTTACTTCTGTATATAACGAAACATCGCCATGAAGGTTAAAACCACATTAGAAGAATTATTGAAGATCGACTTCCCTGTCGTTATGGCCCCTATGTTCCTAATAAGTAATAAGGAAATGATGCTGGCTGGAATGAAAACCGGGATCATGTCGGTTTTACCTTCCCTTAATTTCAGAAAAGAAGGTGAATTAGCCTCTCTTCTCGCTGAGCTTAATGCCGCCCATTCTTCTTATCCAAAAGGAAATTATGGGGTTAACCTTATAGTTCAAAGAACCAATCCTTATTATAAAAAGCATTTACAAACCTGTATCGATCATAAAGTGCCTTTTTACATTACTTCATTGGGAAATCCGAAAGAAGTTATAGAAGCAGCTCATAAATACGGCGCTAAAGTATTTTGCGATGTAACCACCATTGCACATGCCAAAAAATGTTACGAAGTTAATTGCGATGGTTTTATTGCCGTTGGTCAGGGCGCGGGCGGGCATGCAGGACCAAACCCATTACAGGTATTGATTCCGGCCTTAAAAATTCATTTTCCTGATAAACCCGTTATAGCAGCGGGTGGAATTGTTACCGGTGCTGGTTTGTTATCGGTTAAAGTTTTGGGAGCAGAAGGCGCTTCCATTGGAACCCGTTTTATAACCAGTAAAGAATGTAAAGTTAACGAAGGCTACAAACAGGCTATTATTAAAGCAGGAATGGATGATATAGTTATGACCACCAAATTATCCGGTTCTCCCTGTACTATTATAGATACACCCGAAGCAAAAAACATGGGTTACACCCAATCCTGGTTCGAGAAATTCATGAGTAATAATCCTCGTACCAAAAAATGGTTCAAAATGCTGGTTCAGGCGAGAGGGATGAAAAAGCTGGAAGATTCGGTTTTACCAAATAACTATTCAAAATTATGGTGTGCCGGAAAATCATCCGAATTGATAACAGACATCCTTCCTTGTGAGGAGATCATTTCTAATATCAGATCCGAATACAAAGAAGCCATGGATAATATTGCCGGCAAATAAATTTCTTAACATTTCTTTTATAATATCCGCTCAATTTTTTTGTAAATATTCCACTTTTTCCCAACCTATTCTCAGTAACCAGCGTATAAATAAGCAAAGAGCGTTGGAATGGAAAGGGCTGTTATAGAAAGACTCGTTACTGAGAGAGCCAAAAGAAGGATAGAAAAACTGAAACAAGTACACTGTCTTTTATCCGTTATGTTGTTTGTTCTGACTTTTAGTTTTTGTTCTTATACAGCAAGCGATCTTAAACTCATTAACATTTCCCTCTCGCATTACGGAATTTACAATAAGATCGGCGTCATCTGGAATGTTTCACTTTTCATTGTAGGAATAATGCTTTTTACCGAGGCTTTCATTAATATTAAAAAGTTTGCTTTGCATAAAGGATTGCGTTATTTATTTGGCATTTCAATAATTTGTTTGTTGTTAACCGCAACGATCAACATGACCCACCGGATCCATTTTTATACAGCTTACATTTATTTCATTGGATTTACTCTGGGTATGTTTTTATTTGGCTTTAGTTTAATAAAAGTCGATTTCAGGATAGGTATCACTTCCATTATCATTTCCGTAATATCAGTTTTAGTTCCGGTTACAATTACAATGTGCTTGCATAGTTTTGCTATACCCGAACTAACTCATACCGCTCTCATTTTTAACTGGCTCTTCATAACACGTTATGATACGAGGTATAAAAATTTTCTAAAGAGAATTGGGTTGTGATTCCATTTTATGTTTTAATTGTCAATACACAAAAGCCATCGCTTATAACCGAACAATAAAACTTATTGCTCTTCTATTTTTAGGGAAACAAATTCTATTTATTTATTTTAGGCCTGATATAATAAGTTAAGCCCAGGGAAAAAGCATTAAAGGATGGTGTAAGACTAAAGCTGAGGGTATGAGCATCATCAGTTTTATTTTTTAGTTTTTGATACGGTGACATACTATACGACGCTGAAAAAAATCCCATACTTCCGGTTAACGCCAAATTTCGATTTAAGAAATACAAAATTCCTGCTTGTAAATTTCCTTGTACGCTTATTGCGTTTTTATACGAGTCTGAATTATTATTTATCCACGTAGGGTTCCCGTAAGTGTCGACATAATAATTATAGGAATAATTCTTGGAAAAACCATCGGAATAAGCAGACGTTATGTTGGCTCCAAAACGTATTGCAAAGTTTTCATTGAAAAATTTATATTTAAATAGCCCGCCGCTTAGTGTTACTGAGTTCGAATAGCTCTTACTTCCATTACTATCGTATACATTATAGTTATTTGTATATGAAGAATTCTGATAGGAATAACCGTACCCGATCGATCCCGAAATCAACAAATTATTTTTTATAAATCTCCCAAAACCAATCGTAGCTCCGCCATTCCATCGGTCATTTATTTTCGAACTGATACCTTTATTATTATCAGGCGAGGATGAATACCCGAAATTTAAAGATATACTTGGTACATAGGTTCCTTTTTCAATTTGCGCATACTCCCTGTTACATAATAGAAAAAAGGAGCTAAGTAGAATGATTTTTTTCATATTGTTATTGCTTAATGAAGTAATATAAATCACGGCAATAATTCTGTAATATTTTACACTTCAAGTCATGGGCTTGTTAAAAAAACTAAACGCATGAGAGAAATTGCCACCACTCTTATTGGCAAGACTGGCCACAATTTGCTGCACTCTCATCACAATTCACCTCAAGGTGGCTTCGGCTGCGCTCAGCCACCTTCTTCCATAAAAATCCTTACCTTCACACCACAAATGAATACGCCGGAACAAGAGCCATCAGCAAAAAAAATAAATTTCGATTTCAACACCACCGGTGATTTTGAAATGAAGGTGACAACTTTTTTCGGACTGGAGGAAGTTTTAGCAGCTGAACTTTTAAAATTAGGCGGCAAAAACATTGAAGCTTTTAAACGCGGTGTTTCTGTAACGGGCGATATCGGTTACGTGTACAAAGTAAATTTGTGTTCGCGTGTGGCGTTGCGTGTTTTAATTCCCATTTATAAATTTAAAGCTGCGAGCGACCAGGAATTGTACGATGGCATAAAAAAGTTTAAGTGGGAAGATTTCATGAAAGTTACTGATACTTTAGCTGTGGAAGGCGTACCGAACTCAGAATATTTCGATCATAGTTTATATGTTGAGCAAAAAACCAAAGATGCTATTTGCGATAGGTTTAGAGAAATAAGTAATGATAAACGTCCAAATGTTGATCTGAAAACTCCCACTCTAAGAATTTACGTCCATATTTTTAAAGATGATGTGAGTGTAAGTTTAGATACCAGCGGCGATATTTTATTTAAGCGCGGTTACCGTGAAGATATTATTGATGCTCCTATAAAAGAAGTTTTAGCGGCGGGAATTGTTTTAATTTCAGGATGGCAGCCGCATTTACCGTTAATTGACGGCATGTGCGGCAGCGGAACATTGGCAATTGAAGCCGCTTTATTCGCAGGAAATATTCCCGCCGGCATTTTCAGAAAAGAATTTGGTTTCATGCGCTGGAAAAATTACGACGAGAAATTATATGACACCATTCACGAAGCAAGTGTTAGCCGCATAAAAGAAGATGTCCCGAAAATTTTAGCGAATGATATTTCTGACAAAAGCATAAACATTTCAAAAGTCAACGCTGCTGTTGCAAAAGTAGATGACATCATAACTTTCAGCCGCAGATCTTTTTTTGATCTCACAGTTGATAAGCCAATGGGGACAGTATTATTAAATCCTCCATACGATGAACGGATGAAGAAAGAAGATATTGAAGGTTTTTACAAACAGATCGGAGATAAACTAAAAAAAGATTTCAGCGGATGGACGGCTTGGATCATTACTTCCAATTTAGAAGCGGCAAAATATATTGGTCTGCGCCCTACCCGCAAAATAACTTTGTTCAATGGCTCTTTAGAATGCCGTCTCTTTAAATTTGAAATGTATGCCGGCACCAAGAAAGTTCATAAGCTGCAACCAAAGGAAGAATAATTTCTAAATACAATTTAGATTTTTCAATCGCTTGCTTTTTATTTTGATTTGAGTTATATTTAGTAGTGAATAAAATAAATAAATTTGATCTGGCAAGGCGTTTTGATAAGATCACGTCATGGTTATCCGTGATAGTTTATCTTGCTTTAAATTTTGGGTTAATATCAGTCGCTTACACATCCTAAAAATTAAAAACACAAAATTTGAAAGAAAAAGCAATATTTAACTGGAGCGGCGGCAAAGATTCTGCTTTGTGTTTACACAAAATCTTATTGGAAGAACAATACGATGTAATGTGTTTATTAACGAGTGTAAGCGAACCCTATCAAAGAATTTCGATGCATGGCGTAAGAGTGGTATTACTGGAAGAACAAGCTAAAAATATTGGTCTGCCCTTAATTAAACTTCAGATTCCCGAAATGCCGACAATGGAAGTTTATGAAAAAGTAATGGCCAGCGCTTTAACGGATCTAAAAACAAAAGGCGCAACGGCATCTATCTTTGGTGATATTTTTTTAGAGGATCTCAGAAAGTACAGAGAAAATAAACTGTCTGAATTAAATCTGAAAGGTGTTTTCCCATTGTGGAAAATTCCAACTGATAAACTAATAAAAGAATTTATTGATCTTGGATTTAAAACAATAACCACTTGCGTTAATGACAAATATTTAGACAAAAGTTTTGTCGGAAGAATAATTGATGAAGATTTTTTAAAAGATCTGCCGGATAACGTGGATCCTTGCGGGGAGAATGGAGAATTTCACACCTTTGTTTTTGACGGACCAATTTTTAAAAAACCAATTCCATTTGACAAAGGAGAAATTGTTTACAGAAAATATACGCCTTCAAAACAAAAAGATAATTCAAATTATGATTGTGACAATAACACCGATATAAAAGACGACCCATTTGAAAATGGATTTTGGTATTGCGACTTATTGCCAAAAGTAATTCATCCTAAAGATCTTAATTTAACAACATGAACAAAATCTCCTTCACAGCTATCGAACCTAGTGAAAATAAATTTATATTTTGAAATATATTACACGCACAATATGGATCTTATCTCTTGTCAGTCTTTTTACTGATGCTGCAAGCGAAATGCTTTATCCCATTATGCCTATTTATTTAAAAACAATTGGTTTTTCGGTTATTTTAATTGGTATTTTGGAAGGTGTTGCTGAAGCAACCGCAGGATTTTGCAAAGGCTATTTCGGTAAACTTTCCGATGCATCCGGTAAACGCGTTCCTTTTGTGCAAGCAGGTTATTTACTTAGCGCAATATCAAAACCACTAATGGCCGCTTTCGCTTATCCGATCTGGATATTTTTTGTAAGAACTCTCGACCGTTTCGGAAAAGGAATCAGAACAGGCGCAAGAGACGCGCTTCTTTCAGATGAAGCAACATCCGAATCAAAAGGCCGCATCTTTGGTTTTCACCGTGCAATGGATACTACGGGAGCAGTAGTTGGTCCGTCGTTTGCTTTGCTTTATTTATATTTTTATCCAGAGAATTACAAAACACTTTTTCTTATTGCATTTATTCCGGGATCGCTTGCGGTGTTAACTTCCTTTTTTTTAAAAGATAAAAAAAATACAGAAATAAAAAAGAAAATTTCAACTCCCTTCTTTTCGTTTCTTAATTACTGGAAACAAAGTCCGGCTGAATACCGCAAATTACTTGTAGGACTTCTTGTTTTTACTTTATTCAACAGCTCAGATGTTTTTCTTTTACTCAAAGCCAAACAATCCGGACTAACCGACACCATGGTGATCGGCATTTACATTTTTTATAATCTTATTTACGCGCTGTTCTCATTTCCTGTTGGCATTATTGCCGATAAGATAGGTTTAAAAACAATTTTCATTACCGGACTTTGTTTATTTGCAGTTGTGTACTTTGGAATTGGAATCAGTACGAACGTTTACATTTTTGCAGGAATGTTTTTTCTTTATGGTATTTATGCCGCGGCAACTGAAGGAATTTCGAAGGCATGGATATCAAACATTGTGGATAAGAAAGACACCGCAACTGCCATAGGAACATTTTCAGGACTTCAAAGCATTTGCACGATGCTTGCCAGTTCGTTAACAGGACTTATTTGGTTTTACTTTGATGCGACAACTGCTTTTATAACTACCTCGCTTGTAACTTTTTTAGTAATGCTTTATTTTATAGCCCTCCCCAAACCAAAAATCATTCGCAAAGATTTGTAATCATTATCTAATTTATTATTTTTAAAATATGAATAAAATCCCCTTCACAACCATTGACTGGACCACCATTGAAAAAGTTGAATACAAAGGCGAAACCGGAACTGCGACCTGGCAAACTTTACAATTCGGTGATCTGCGAATTCGGGTCGTAGAATATTTACCCGGTTATTTAGCGGATCATTGGTGCGAGAAGGGACATATTGTTCATGTTTTAGAAGGAGATTTTACAACTGAACTAAAAACAGGAGAAAAAACAAAATTACACAAAGGCGAAAGTTTTGTGGTGTCGGATAATTTAAGTTCGCACCGTTCCCAAACTGAAAATGGAGTTAAACTATTAATTGTTGATGGAGAATTTTTAAAATAGAATTATGCAGCCGGAAATAAAAACTCTTACTTCCAAAAGACTAATTGGAAAACGAATTATCACCAGTTTATCCAACAACAAAACATTTGAGCTTTGGAAAAGTTTCATGCCAAAAAGAAATGAAATTAAAAATGTAATTGGAACAGACCTGTATTCAATACAAAATTATAATTCAAATTATTTTAAAAACTTTAGCCCAACCCTTACATTTGAGAAATGGGCGGCAGTTGAAGTTTCAAATACTAATGAAATTCCAAACGAAATGGAAATATTTACTTTAGCTGAAGGTTTGTATGCCGTTTTCTTTTACAAAGGTTTAAATAGCGATTTCACTATTTTTGATCACATTTTCAGAACGTGGTTACCAAATTCAGAATATGATCTAGATCAGCGTCCGCACTTTGAAGTAATGGGCGCCAAATACAAAAACAACGATCCTGAATCGGAAGAAGAGATCTGGGTACCTATAAAAAAGAAATAACATTTGTCTTCCACTATTTGAATGTATACATTTACTTTAACCTAATCCAAAAATAAAATGAAAATAGTAAGAGTAACTTATACCACCAGATCAGAATATACTGAGCAAAATCAAGCCAATATAAAAAACGTAATGAATGATCTGCAGAAATTAAATAATACCGGCATTAATTATAATGCGTGTATTGGCTCAGATGGAAAAACATTTACACATACAGCCTTTTTTAATCAGGAAGAAAATGAAAAAATTCTTTTTGGATTACCTTCCTTCAAACATTTCCAGGAACAACTTAAAGCAAGCGGACCGGAATCATCACCAAAACAAGAATTACTTAGTTTAGTAGGATCATCAAAAAATATGTTTAACTAAAAATTTATTACAATGGCAAAAGAAGCAGGAACAAAAGAAAATCCGTGGAAATTAAAAACCCCGCCGCTCTCGTCTGAATTCACCATGCACAAAGATGAAAAAGACGGAAAGGAAATTTTAGTATGCACTGTTGGCAAAACGGTTCTGCATTACGATTACCGTTGCTTAAACGATTTACACATCATGCTAAAAAAACACGGCGACTGGATGGAACTTGGTAGCGCTGATGAACAAAAACCGGCGAAAGAAGGAACAATTGAAGCCTGGGGACGTTCAGCAAAAAATCCAGTGAAAGGATGGTACGGTTTAAAAAAAGGTTTGCGCGGGAGATTCGGTATGTACATTCCGCCTCTAATGGAAAAATTAGGATTGGCAGAAGTAACTCATGATGCCAAAGGAAATAAAATGAAAGCAAAATAATACTTCGACAAAATCAGTAACCTAAATATAAATGGATTTTGTTCTTCAACCCACTCTGCAAAACGAATTTGTAAAATTAGTCCCGCTTAAGGAAGCTGATTTTGAAATTTTATATAAAGCAGCGAGTGATCCTTTAATTTGGGAACAACATCCCAACAAAAAGCGATGGCAGCGCGAAGTATTTCAAAATTTTTTCAAAGGCGCTATTGAAAGCAAAGGCGCATTTATCATTTACGATGCTAAAACTAATGAAGTAATAGGCAGTTCCCGTTTTTATGATTGGAGTGAAGAGAAAAGTAATATTTCCATTGGTTATACTTTTTATGTGCGGAGTCATTGGGGCGGCAAATACAATCCTTCAGCAAAACATTTAATGATGGAACATGCTTTTAAATATGTTGATTCTGTAATTTTTCATATTGGTGCTGATAATATCCGCTCACAAAAAGCTATTGAACGCTTAGGTGCCAAAAAAATTGCGGAAGAAGAAATGGCGTATTACGGCGAAGACACTAAATTGAATTTTATTTATGAGATAAATAAAAACAATTGCTTGTAAAAATAAATTCTTTTCTTACATTTACTTTACATTAACAGGTCAAATGCGGAAAAACATATTTTTATTATTTAGCTTTTATTGGTCACTTGCCTTCTCACAAAAAGGACAAGTTGCGGCAGGTGGTGATGCCACGGGCGCTGGCGGCAGCGCAAGTTATTCTATTGGTCAGATAGATTATATTGCGCCAACAGGTTCCGGCGGCAACAGCAATGAAGGTTTACAGCAGCCTTATGAATTGTTTGTTGTTTCTACTTCGGTAAATGAAACAGAAAATTCAGTTTCTGTAAACGTATTTCCTAATCCCGTTAGTCATTCAGTTAACATTCATATTAAGAATTCATCTTTCCAAAATTATTCTTATAAAATTACCGATGTATCAGGTAAATTAATTTCAGAAAATAAAATTACTGAACAAAAAAGTGTTATTCCCGTTTCTGAATTTAATTCCGGAACTTATTTCATTACCATTTCCGAAGGAACAACTCAAATAAAAACTTATAAATTAATAAAGTATTAGCATGAAAAAATTATTATCCATTGTTCTTTTTGCAATTTGTTCATTCACATTTGCACAAGCGCCACAAAAAATTTCTTATCAGGCTGTAATTCGCAATGCTTCAAACAATTTAGTGATTAGCACGACAGTTGGTATGCGTATCAGTATTTTACAAGGCTCAGCGGTTGGACCAACAGTTTATGTTGAAACCCAAACGCCAATGACTAATATTAATGGCTTAGTAAGTATTGAGATCGGAACAGGCGTTCTTGTTTCAGGTTCTTTTCCGGCTATTAATTGGGGAGCCGGGCCGTATTTTGTAAAAACCGAAACAGACCCAACAGGAGGAAATAGTTACAGTATTTTTGGTACCGCGCAATTAAATTCTGTTCCTTATGCTTTATACTCTGAAAAAGTTGGCAGCACAGGACAAGATGTGTACGAAGTATTCAGTAACGGGCAATTAGCCGTGTCGAGTGCAGTTACTTCTTATGCTTTGATACCGGGCTTAACGCAAGTTGTGAATGTACCCGCCGGTTATAAAGCTTATGTACATACTGATGGAGGAATACAATGTACAGCGACAGGAAATGCTTTTTCTGTTGTGGATATTACTTTTTTTGTTGATGCTGTACAGTCTGCCTCTGCAGGTTCCCGTCGTATTGTTGCCGCAAATACAGCAGGCATTGCGCAAGTAATTACAAATTGGTCATTTGGCCGAACTTATTCTTTGAGTTCTGGCAATCATACTTTTGAAGTAAAAGCGGTTTATGCCGTAGGAAGTAGTGCAAGTACAGCTAATGTAAGTTCAGGTTCAGCACCTCAATTACAAGGTGTGTTAACTGTTATGTTGATCAAACAGTAAAGTAGATCCAAGATCACTTTACTGTTTTTTTATATTGAAAGCTTTTAAACGTGATATATGAATGAAAAAATAGTTTGGGACGCTGTAGGTTATAATTACGATAAAGAAATTTTTTCTGTATTGCATTCCGACAAAAAAAACGTTGTCAAAAAATACATTGCCAAACATATCGGAAAAAATAAAACAGCTATTGATTTCGGCTGTGGAATTGGTTATGCCCTTCCCTTTTTAGCTCCTAATTTTAAACACGTAATTGGAATTGATATCTCCCAAAAATTATTAGATCAATCAGCTAAACTGAAATTGAAGAACGTAGGTTTAAAGCAAGCCGATCTTACCAAAAAATTAAATTTACCAAAGGCAGACTTTGCTTACTGCTGCAACGTTGCGATCTGTGATGATAACAAAAAAAATCATGCCATTCTGAGAACTGTAATTGATGGATTAAAAAAAGGCGGTACGGCTGTAATTGTTGTGCCTTCTTACGAATCATGTTCTTTAGCGTTCATGCAATTATTAAAATTGTATGAAAAGGACAAAATAAAAATAAATAAAATTGAAGAAATTGATCCTAAACATTACACTTTTGATCATATTAAGAACGGAATGATCTTTATTGAAGGTCATCCCACCAAACATTATTTACTACAGGAACTTTATACTCTTTTTAATTTGAAAGGATTTTCGATTGAAGCCATTGAAAAAGTTAAATACGATTGGAGCACCGAATTTGAAAAACCAAAAAAATGGATGAAGGCTCCCTACCCTTGGGATTGGATGATCGAAGTAAAACGATTGTAGTTGTTTGCAATCCCTATAAGTATTGGGACTAAAAAACACAAAATCCCACCAAATTTAACACCAAACATTTAGTAGGATTTAGAGTTTTAGTGGCGTAATTTTGAATTATGATTTAAACTTGATGAATTTTAAAAAATAAATGATGAAAAAATATTTCATATTTCTTGTTTTAGGTTTCTTGTTTTCTTGTTCTCAAAAAAATGAAAATGAAAATTCAAGACCAAATTCTGATTCTATAAAAGTTTCAGAAACAAAAAAAGAATTACCCGGACAATCAGAAATTACTTGTCCTAAATGCGGTTTCAAAAAAATGGAAACCATGCCTACTGATGTTTGTTTATTGAAATACACTTGTCAGGGCTGCCGTACAGTGTTATTACCGAAAGAAGGCGACTGCTGTGTGTTTTGTACTTATGGGACTAAGAAATGTCCTTCGAAACAGTAAAATATTAACACAATATAATTTTAAGGGATTCAACAAGTATTACCTTTGTAATCCATGAAACATAAAATTAAAAGAACCTACCGCGTTACCAAATATGTTGTTTACAGACAAACCATACTTGAACCCTTAGATCATCTTTGGACATTTATCGGAGCTTTCCTCGGAATTGCCACCATTGGATTCATACAAAGCAAACAGTTCACCGAATACGACAATGTATTTTTAATTGGTTCATTTGGGGCAACAGCCGTTTTAATTTTTGGCGCTACTAATAGTCCGCTGGCACAACCCCGCAATTTAATTGGCGGCCATTTAATTTCTGCAATCGTTGGCGTTTGCGTTCATAAACTTTTTCCAAACGAATTATGGTTAGCAGCTTCTTTGTCCGTTTCCCTCTCGATAGTTGCTATGCAAATAACAAAAACGATGCATCCCCCGGGAGGAGCCACCGCACTTATTGCTAATATTGGCTCTGAAAAAATAAAAAATTTAGGATTTGGTTATGTTGTTTCTCCGGTCATGAGCGGCGTTCTTATCATGCTTATTATTGCCCTTATAGTTAATAACATTCCTAAAAACAGGAATTATCCTTATAAGAAATAATTAAAATTTACTTCGGAACATTATTTAATCCAAGTTTATTAAATAATTCTTCTTGTCCTATTTCTTTTACTTCACCGGCTTTCATTCCTAT
>DATMPR010000419.1:0-3550 GCA_035567575.1 Bacteroidia bacterium | reverse complement strand
AGTCAATTTGTTGCCTGTAGAATTATTAATTGACCAAAACTTAGCGCATGGATTAGCAATGGTATTTGCATTATTACTAAGTGCCATTATTTGGAATTTCAGTACCTGGTTTATTGGTTTGCCCGCATCCAGTTCACACGCCTTAATAGGTTCAATTATTGGCATTGGATTAGCCTGCAATTTTATTCCCGGCGCAACCGGCGCAGCTGTTAATTGGGGAAAAGCGCAAGAAATTGGCATTTCACTTTTACTCTCACCATTGTTTGGTTTCAGTTTAGCCATTTGCGTTATGTTTATTTTTAAGCGCCTTATAAAAAACGAACAAATTTATAAAGAACCGATCCCGGGTAAAGCGCCCCCAACATGGATACGTGCAATATTGATCACAACCTGCTCGCTTGTAAGCATAGGTCATGGCAGTAACGACGGACAAAAAGGTGTTGGTTTAATAATGCTGATCCTGATCGGTATTTTACCGTCACAATTTGCACTAAATACAGATTATAATATTGAAAAAACATTCAATGAAGTAACTATCATTAAAGAATTAATTTTAAAAACCGATACTTCTAAATTATCCGCATTGGAATTAAAATTACTTCGCGAGGTAAAAAACAATACAAATGAAGCTATCGATATTTTACGCGGCAAAATAATAGTTAAAGATATTGAGGTTGAAAAAAGATTCGTTGTAAGAAAAAATATTTTAATGATCTCTAAAAATTGTAAAGCTTTAGTTGACCGCGGCAATCTTACCATCAGCAAAAACGAAGTTAGTTCTCTCAGTAAAAACCTTGTCGGAATTAAAGCAGCAACAGATTATGCGCCGCGATGGGTAATTATTTTAATATCGATGTCTCTTGGTTTGGGAACAATGATCGGATGGAAACGGATCGTAAAAACTGTTGGCGAAAAAATTGGCAAGCAGCACATGAGTTACGCACAAGGTGCAAGTGCAGAAATTGTAGCAGCATTTACTGTAGGTTTATCCTCTCTCAGAGGCCTCCCCGTTTCCACAACACATGTATTATCATCCGGTATTGCAGGAACTATGGTAGCAAAAAAAGGACTGAAGAATTTGCAGAAAAAAACAATACAAAACATTTTATTAGCTTGGGTTCTTACCTTGCCGGTAACGATGGTGCTTTCAGGAGGCTTGTTTTTGCTTTTTCGATTTTTATTCTAATAAATAAGGGTGAATTCTTAATTTGTTAATCTTTTGTCTTTGATTGATAACATTTCGGTAACATTAGAATGAACTTAAATTAAACTCACAGTCGTTAATTTGTATTGTAATGAAAATGACTTGTAAATATTTTCTGACTGTTTTAGTTCTGATGTGTTCTTTTGCATTTGCAGGCGAACAACCTAAAACTGCGCCTAAAACAAAAGGGATCATTATTAGCGGAAAGATCTTAGATAAAAACAATAACGAATTACTAGCGGGTGTTAAAATCTCTTGCCCAAATTGCAATAAAACATTTTATTCGGATTTAAATGGTCACTTTTTTATCTATTTAGAGACGGATAATACCGAAAATTTAAAATTAGAGTTTTCTCAAATAGGCTATTCCTCAAAAAGCCTTGATATAAAAAGCCTGCAGACCTCATCGGATAATCTTTCTATAGATTTAAAATCCGAATAACAGTCTCTGAATGTAAAGTTAAGGTTAAGTTTTCATTAATTTTGCAACCTATCCCCCGTTTTTCGGTATAATTGTATAATAATTCCAATGATTATTTTAACAATTAAATATTAGAAAAATGAAAAATTTAGTTTTAATGGCAGGTTTACTCTTTGTAAACATAGCTTTTTCTCAAAGCACGGCTTTCTCGAAAGAAAACACATCGGCACAGGATATTACGTTTAACGATGGTTTATATTTTAAACAAGATCTGGCTTACACCGGTAAGTACATTGTTTATTATAGTAATGGATCGGTTAAAGAAGAGCTTAATATTAAAGATGGTAAGTTAAACGGTGATGTAATTAAGTATTTCGAGAGTGGAACAAAAAAAGAAGTTAGCCATTTCGAAAACAATTTAAAGTTCGGATTATGGGCCCGTTATAATAGCAATGGTACATTGGCGGTCGAAGCTTCTTATAAAAACGATAAAAAAGATGGTACTTGGATCGTTTACAGCGAAAACGGCGCTAAACTTTTCAAAATGGAGTATAAAGATGGCGAAAAAGTTGGTACATGGACGCAATGGGACGAAAAAGGTGAAGTTGCAAATACCACTACTTATAGTAACCTATAATTTTAAAACATTTCAAATTATTAAATAGCAGCATCTTGCTGCTATTTTTTTGTCCGATTTCTAACTTTCGCTAATTTATTTAACAATTACTTAACATTAAATTTATGTAATATTTATAACATAACTTTTTCTTTGCTTTTAATTAACATTAAATTAACGTGAAGAAAATTTATCTACTACCTATTTTACTAATTATTAGTGCCTCTCTTTTTTCTCAAATATCAGACCGCTTAAAAGACGGGTTAAAATTTTATACCAATAGTAAAGACAGCTCGCATTGGATCAAACTAAATATGTGCAGCCAGATCCAAGCCAGGTATACCGAAAATAATCCTAGTTCGTTGGTGAATGGATTTTCTCAGGGTTACACAACAGATTTAGCAATAAGACGTATTCGTTTTGTGGCAAGCGGACAATTAAATGACCGGGTTGCATTTTATATGCAGTTTGGACAAAATAGCATGACCTATCTTTCTGCAAGAAAAACGGGAGCTTTTTTTCATGATGTTACTACGGATTATGCTGTGATAAAAAAATATTTTCATTTAGGTTTTGGTTTAAACGGATGGAACGGGCCTTCCCGTTTTTCAAATACATCTGTTGCAAGTATTATGCCTTTAGATCCTCCCGGTTATCAGGAAGTAACTAATGATACTTATGATCAATTTGTCCGCAGATTAGGCGTATACGCAAAAGGAAAAATTGGTAAATTAGATTACAGACTTTCTGCAGCTAAACCATTTGCCACTCAAACAGGTTCAGCAATTGATCCTTTAAATAATGTAAGCAGTACATTTTCAGTAAGGCCACCAAATCTTGTTTATCAAGGTTACCTCATGTATCAGTTTTTAGATCAGGAAAGTAATTTTGGTCCCGGAACTACAGGATCTTATTTAGGAAAGAAAAAGATTTTCAATATCGGAGCAGGATTTTATACACAACAAAAGGCTATGATGTATTTAGATCCGCATTATGCTACTCCGGATACCGTTTATCAGGATATCACATTATTTGCTGCTGATGTTTTTTTGGATATGCCAATTAACAAAGAAAAAGGAAATGCCATTAGTGTGTACGCGGCTTATTCAAGTTATAATTACGGTACAAATTTTATGAGGATCCAGGGTCCGGCTAACCCTACTAACGGTGTTAACACAACTGCTGCTGCAAAAACTTACAGCGTAATCAGTAATTATGATAAACAAAATTATGGTAACGCTGTTCCCTATCTTGGAACAGGAAATATTTTATACACTCAAATAGGTTATAAATTCAAAGATGATTTATT